>JAOTWC010000003.1 GCA_029863105.1 Gemmatimonadota bacterium
TGAGATCGAGGCGGCGGGACTCGTGCTGTACGACGGCAAAGTGCAGTGCATGACCTGCCACGAGCCTCACACTCAGCAGTTCCAACCGTTCCTGCGACTCGCGAACACGCAGTCGCTGTGTCTCACCTGTCACCGCAGCAATCCGAGCGAAACAACCGCGCATGCGTGGTAGCTCGGACTCAACCCCAACGTCTCTCAGGACTCAGAGGCCAACAGGAGCAGGACGATGAACACCAACCGACTGCAGAAGCTCCTCGTGGGCGCCATCGCGTGCAGCGCGATGCTGCTCACCACGAACAGCGTCGCGATCGCACAGACCGACGACGTTGGCAGCACCAAGCACAACCTGTCCGTGTTGTCGGGCGGCAACGACCCGACGTCGGGCGGCATCCTCGAAGACTACGGTGAGATCTGCGTCTACTGCCACACGCCCCACGCCGGTTCCATCGAGGCACCGCTGTGGAACCGGGCCTTCGGCGCCGGGCCGTATGATATGTACACCAGCAACACGATCGAAATGACGCAGGACACGGATCCGACCGGCGTTTCGGCCGCCTGCCTGTCGTGCCACGATGGCACGATCGGACTGGACGTGATCACGAACGCGCCGAATTCCTTTACCGGGACGATTCCGACGACGTCCGACGGCGTCAACACGATCGACGGTAACGAGAACCTCGGGACCGATCTGCGGAACGATCATCCGATCTCGATCGTGTACGATCCCGCGCTCGATCCGGCGTTCAACACGGTCGCCAGCATCGAAGCGGCCGGCTTGAAGCTGTTCACGGATCCGACGACGCCTGGTGAGAAGGTCCAGTGCGCAAGCTGCCACAATCCGCACAACGACACGAACTCGCCGCTGCTGCGGATCGCCAACAGCTCCAGCGATCTGTGCACGACCTGCCACATCAAGTAGCGCGGCGGCGTCGGCTTGCCTCGACTGGTAGGCAGGCAGACAATGTGCGGTGATGAGAACAACCGTCCTGCGGGCCTCGCTGCTCGCACTCGCCACGGCGGCGGCAGCCAGCTGCAGTCGACAGCTGCTGTCCGTCGTGGCGGATGTTCCGCCGCCGCCACCACGAGCCGATACGGTGGCCAGGCCCCCGGCTCGTCCGCCCGGGACCCTGTTTCTGCATTCGGACACGATGCGTCCTCCGATCGAGGACGTGCTCGATCCGGACAGCGTGATTCAACTTCTCCCGCGAGATCAGGCCGGGAACATCGACTGGGTCGCGGCGCTTCGCAGCGGCGTGATCGCACCCCGTCCCACGGTCTCCGGCATCGACTTGCCCCCGGAGGTGCCCCGGTTCGCGTTCGGCTTCGACTTCTATTTTCCCGGGCCGAATCCGACGTTCGACGCCTTCTTTCCGCACTCCGCGCACACGGAGTGGGTGGATTGCGCCCAGTGCCACGCGCGCATCTTCCGCTACCGTGGCACCGAGATCAAAATGGCGGATGTCCTGCAGGGCAGGTACTGCGGCGAGTGCCACGGGAAGGTGTCGTTTCCGCCCGTGACGGCATGCGAGCGCTGCCACCAGGAGCTGCCGCAGCCGCCGAACCGTGCGCAGCCGATCCTGCTCGGCACGCTCACGATGAAGCGGATGCTGCGAGCGCCGGAGCCGGTCGCCGATTCCACCGCTCTGATCGCGAAGTCGCCCGCCGACTCCAACGCCGTGGCCGACCCCGACCCGGCGATCGGCGGAACGCCGCCGGTGCGTGCCGGGCGCACGTTCGTGACCGCGAGCTTACCGCCGTCGGTGTTTCCGCACTGGGTCCACAGGATTCGCTTCCAGTGCCGGGTTTGCCACCTCGAACTGTTCGAGCCCCGACTCGGGGCGAACGACATTACGATGGCGGCGATCGACGAAGGCCGGTTCTGTGGCCGCTGCCACGACGGGGACACGGCGTTCGACGTGAGTTTCGATTCCTGCCAGCGCTGTCATCAGCCGCCCGAACAGGACACCGAGTAGGACGCAGGCGGTGGCGAGCGGCGGCCGCCTGTGCGGCGCTGGTTGTCGGATCCACGACCCTTCCGTCCGTGTCTCACGCGCAGGGCCTGCCCCGGATCGTCGCCCAGCGAACCGTCGTCGGGTTTCGGCTGGATGAAGCCTGGAGCGGACCGACAGTGGGCGCCACGTCGAGACAATCCAACCTGGAGGAGTGGTTCGTTTTACCCTTCGCGGGCTCCGTGCTGCACCCCGGCATTCTGCGGTACAGCTTCGAGTTCCGGCCGACCTTCCGGCAGGCAGGGTCGACGGACCTCCCGTCTTCGCTGAACTCGCGCTCTCTCGGGTTCAGCAGCGACGTGACCTTGCTGAGCGCGAAACCCGTCCACCTGGACTTCAATCTCGACCGGTCCACCGGCCGAACATCCGGCGGATTCGGCACGCGGGGAGAATTCGAGTTCCACGGCCTGGGTGCAGGCCTGACCTGGATGAACCGTCTGCTTCCGATGACCGCGCGCATCGACACGAGAACAGGATCGAGCCTGACGGAGGTCGGGCCGGACCGCATCCCGATCGCCCGCGACGACGGGTCCCTGCGGGGCCGGGTCAGCATGCGGAACCGGAAGCTCGAGGCGGTCGCCGAGTGGACGAACGTACACGACCGGCTCCGGGACACCCGGCTGGAATCCCGCAACATGTTCGTCAATCACCGCTTCCGCTGGGGAAAGGGAAGCGAGCTGGTGTCCAGGTGGCGACGAACGGACCGCTCCGGGTCGATCTCCCAGATGCGCAGCGCGTGGTCGGAACAGATCCGCATCCAGCACACTACTTCGGCGCGTACGACACTGACGTATTCGCGCAGCCTGTCGGAAGGAACCGGCGCTCGCGCCTCGAGCCGCACCCTGGGCTGGAATTTCACCACCCGCCCATTCCCGGGCGTGACACTCGGCGGCCGGGCCTCTGCCTCCACGTCCGATTTCGAGGGCGGTCGGCAACGCAACGTGAGCGCGGGGCCGCAGGGTTCGTTTCGCTTCGGCCTGCCCGCCGACATCCGGCTCTCGGGCGGTGCGTTCGCCGGCTACGTGCTGCGCGACCTGGACGGGAGCACCGGCGGTCTGGTGCCCGTGCTGAACGAGGAGCACGAGATCGGGCCGACGCGCGCCGTGACGCTCGATCAGAGCCGTGTGGATCCGACCAGCATCGAGGTGCGCAGCCGGGACGAGACAATCCTGTACGAACCGGGAATCGACTACGAAGTCATTTCGCTGGGCGGTCTCACGGAAATCCAGATTCCGGTCGGCTCCCGGATCCTCATCGACGACAAGATCATCGTCAGCTATCGGTTCCGGATCGCGATCGACTCGCGGGAGGAAGGTGCGGTCACCAGGTTCGACGTGGGCCTCTCACGCAGCGGCGTCAGCCTGCGGCATACGCGGTCGGAGCGCGCCACGGAGTTTTCCGGAACCGGAGCACCCGTGACCGGCGACTTCCGCCAGCATTCGACGTCCGTCTCGGCCAACCTTTCGCTGCCGTTCGGGCGGCTGCGCGCGGGCATCATGGATCGACGCCGTCGCTCGGCCACCATCGGCTACGATCTGCTCGAGGGTAGCGCTTCCTTCCTGTTTCCCGTGTGGAACGGCGTCCAGTCGTCGATCGATGCGGGTGGGAGTCGAGCCCGTGACCGCGATGGCAGGACGAGCCGGCTGTCCATCGGCGTGAGCACGAGCTGGGCCGTGCGACCGGAACTTCAACTGACCGGCACGATCACCGCACTGCGCTGGCGGCAACACTCCGACCTGACCGAACGAAGCTACTCGGCGAGCGGCGGCCTGACCTGGCGTGTCGGGCGGTTCCAGGCCCGGGCACTGTATCACCATTCGAATCGCGACAGAGCGAGTTCCCGCTATACCGGCAACCGTCTGACCATGGACATCGCGCGTCGATTCTAGATTGATTCGAGCCGGTGGGCCGCCGTATGATCTCCTGAGAGCGTCAGACCATTTCAGGGAGGTTCGGTGGCTACAATCGGAAGACGGAGTGGATCGGTCTTGGTGGCCGTGACAGGCCTCGGGAGCCTGACCCTGGCCGGGAGCCTCCCCGGACAGGCACTGCAAGCCGACTCGCTACCACCCGGCGTCACGATGGAAATGGTCGAGGAGGGTCGGGTGATCTTCGAAGGCCCGGGCCTGTGCACCACATGCCATGGCGAGAGCGGTCAGGGTTTGATCGGGCCCGATCTCACCGACAACGATTGGATCCAGGCCAAAGGCAGCTACCTGTCCATTCTCCAGGTCGTCACGACGGGTGTCACGGCCGACCAATCCGCTACCGGTACGGAGATGCCCGCCCGGGGGGGCTCGCTGATCAGCGACGCAGACGTGCACGCGGTGGCAGCCTACATCTGGAGGATGAGCCATCCCGAAGCGGGTGAAGAGTTGCCTCCCGGTGTGTCCGAGGAGATCATCGATCGGGGGCGTGAGGTGTTTGCGGGACCCGGCAACTGCTTCGGATGTCACGGGAGCGATGCGACCGGCCTCGTGGGTCCCGATCTGACGGATGATGTCTGGCTGGACGCGAAGGGAAGCTACCTGGCCATCGGCCGGATCATTGCCAACGGCGTGACGGAGGAACAGTCGACGCGCGGAATTCCCATGCCTCCAAAGGGCGGGTCGGCGATCACCGAAGCCGAAATTGAGCGGGTCGCGGCGTACGTCTGGTACCTCAGCCACCGTTGATTCCGAGACCACCGCAGCCTAGCATTCAGGGTACGTAACCCGCATCAGGGACGCATCATGAAACGACATCGACCGCTGGTTCAACTCAGTGTGGTCTTTCTATTTGGCGCGCTGTTCGCTCGTCCTCCGCAGGCTGCGGCCCAGGTGACGGCCGCAACGCGGGACTCGCTCCCGTGGGGCGTCACCATGGACATGGTCAAGGAAGGCGAGGCGATCTTCAAGGGGAACGGCTTGTGCACGACCTGTCACGGCTCCAACGCCGAGGGCGGCGTCGGACCGCGGCTTGCGGATAACGATTGGCTGCAGGCCAAGGGCAGCTACCTGTCGATCCTGCAGGTGATCCTGACCGGGGTTCCCGAGTCTCAGTCGTCAACGGGCACGGCCATGCCGGCCCGCGGCGGGACGAAGATCGACGATGCGCAGGTACAGTCGGCCGCCGCGTACATCTGGAAGACGAGCCATCCCGAGTCGGGCGACTCGCTGCCTCCCGGTGTGACGCCGGAGATGGTGAAGCGGGGAGAACAGGTGTTCAACGGTCCGGGTGCGTGCGCCCTGTGCCACGGCAGCGAAGCCACGGGCCTCCTGGGCCCCGATCTGACCGACGACGTGTGGCTCGACGCCAAGGGCGAATACAAGACGATCGGCCGAATCATCGCCGAGGGTATATCCGAAAAGGCGTCGACGAGCGGAATCGCGATGCCTCCCCGGGGAGGATCGGATATCTCGGCGAGCGACATCGAACGCGTGGCGGCGTATGTGTGGTACGTGAGCCACCGGTAGCCCTGCCGATGAGGTGTGCGGCGGGATGGACCGGGGCGGCCTCGTGCGCCGTCGCATCACTGCTGTTCATCCCGGGCCGGTCCGCGGCCCAGGAGTCGGCCCCGGTCATCGACGCCCGGCCCGGCGCCGGGTCGGTCATGGAGGCGATCGTCGATTCCGTTTCGGCTGAGCGGATCGAGGCCGACATTCGAACGCTCGCCGCGTTCGGCACCCGCAATACGATGTCCGATACGCTGTCCGACAGGCGCGGCATCGGCGCCGCCCGGCGCTGGATCAAGGCGGAATTCGACCGGATTTCGGATGCCTGCGGCGGATGCCTGGATGTGACCTTCCAATCGTCTGTCGTCACCGGTGCTCGTCGCATGCCGGATTCCACCGTGGTCGTCAACGTGATCGCGATTCAGCGCGGCACTACGGACCCGAACCGCTACGTCATCATGTCCGGGGACGTCGACTCGCGGGCGTCCGACGGGTCCGATGCCACGACCGACGCTCCCGGCGCGAACGACAACGCTTCGGGAATGGCGGGCGTCATCGAGGCGGCTCGCGTGCTGACGCGTTACGAGTTCCCGGCTTCGATCGTTTACGCCGGGCTGTCCGGAGAGGAGCAGGGGTTGTTCGGCGGGCAGAACATGGCCGCCGAGGCGAAGGCCGCCGGATGGCGTATCGAGGCCGTGCTGAACAACGATATGATCGGCAACACGCAGGGCCAGAACGGCATAACGGACAACACCGTCGCCCGGGTGTTTTCCGAGGGCGTCCGTGCCGACGAGACGGAGCGGATGTCCCGCCTTCGGCGGTTCACGGGTGGCGAGGTAGACTCGCCGTCGCGGAACCTGGCGCGCTACGTGGACCGGATGGCCGACCTGTACATTCCGAATCTCGACGTGATGATGATCTATCGTCTCGACCGGTTCGGTCGCGGCGGACACCACAGGCCGTTCAACGACGTCGGATACCCGGCGGTGAGGATCATGGAGGCGAATGAAGACTACCGCCGCCAGCACCAGGACATCCGGGTCGAGGACGGCGTCGAGTACGGCGACGTGGTCGAAGAAGTCGAGTTCGACTTCGCGGCGAAGCTCACGTCCCTGAACGCGGTCACGCTGGCCGCCCTCGCCTGGGCGCCGCCCCCGCCCTCCGGTGTGGAGATCCAGGGTGCCGTGCGACCGAGCACGACCCTGCGCTGGGAAGCCATCGACCCGACAAGCGCTCCAGATCTCGCTGGCTACCGGGTCTACTGGCGTCTCACCGACCAGCCGCAGTGGCAGTGGAGCGAGTTCACCGCCGCGGTCGAACACACGCTCGAAAACGTTGTGATCGATAACTACATCTTCGGCGTGGCGGCCGTGTCGGAGACCGGTTTCGAGAGCCCCGTCGTGTTCCCCGGTCCGGTCGGGGCGTTCGCTCCGGTGCCGCCTCCCGCCGATTCCTCCGGGACCTAGGGGCGTCGGGACATGGGCCTGATCATTGCGCTCACGGTCGTGGGCCTGCTGTGGCTCGTCGTACTGTACGACGTCGTGCAGAAGAAGCATGCGATCCTGCGAAACTTCCCGATCATCGGCCATTTTCGGTACTGGCTCGAGGCGGTCGGGCCCGAATTGCGCCAGTACATCGTTACGAGTAACAACGAGGAACGTCCGTTCTCGCGCGATCAACGGCGCTGGGTATATGCGTCCGCGAAGAAGCAGAACAACTACTTCGGCTTCGGGACGGACGAGAAGGTCGAGCTGGAACCGAATTTCATCATCATCAAGCACTCGGCCTTCGGACCGCCCCCCGCTGCCGGATCCGGCGAGGCAAACGGCGGCCCCGCCGCGACCTACGATTTCCCGGTCGCCGACGCACGCCCCTACACGGTTCCGTGTGCGAAGGTGCTGGGCCGGCACCGGGATCGGCGACAGGCCTTCCGGCCCGCATCCGTCGTCAACGTGTCAGGGATGAGCTTCGGCTCGCTCAGTGGACCTGCCGTCGAGGCGATGAACCGTGGCGCCGCCCTCGCAGGTTGCCTTCACAACACCGGCGAAGGGGGAATCGCGCCGCACCATGCGCACGGCGGTGACCTCGTCTGGCAGATCGGGACCGGCTACTTCGGGTGCCGGAACGCAGCGGGTGAGTTCGATCGATCGAAGTTTCTCACGCAGGTGGAAGAACATCCGGTGACTTCGATCGAACTCAAGCTGAGCCAGGGTGCCAAGCCCGGCCTGGGCGGATTGCTGCCGGGAGCGAAAGTCACCGCCGAAATCGCAGCGATTCGCGGTGTGACGCAGGGCCAGGACGTGATCAGCCCGTCACGTCATGCGGCGTTCGGCAGCGTCGACGAAATGCTCGATTTCGTGGAAGATCTCGCCGACGCCTCCGGCCTGCCGATCGGCATCAAGTCGGCCGTGGGCGAAGACGCGTTCTGGCGGGACCTGGCCGGGGCGATGGCGCACGGCGGTCGGGGCGTGGACTTCATCACGATCGACGGCGGCGAAGGCGGGACCGGCGCCGCACCGCTGGTGTTCGCCGACCATGTCGCCCTGCCGTTCAAACTGGCGTTCACGCGCGTGTATCGGATCTTCGCCGAAGCGGGCGTGGCGGAAGACGTGGTGTGGATCGGGTCCGGCAAGCTGGGGTTTCCGGAAACCGGCCTGCTGGCGTTCGCGTTCGGGTGCGATCTGATCAATGTCGGCCGTGAGGCCATGCTCGCCGTGGGTTGCATCCAGGCGCAGCGCTGCCATACGGGCCACTGCCCGACGGGGGTGGCCACGCAGAGTGCCTGGCTGATGCGCGGGCTCGACCCGACCGACAAGGCGGCCCGGCTGGCGAACTACGTCGTGGCGCTCCGCAAGGAGCTTCTGTGGCTGAGCCGGGCATGCGGAGTGGAGCACCCCGGTCTGGTCACGGGCGACCACATCGAGATTCTCGACGATTACTTCGGATCACGCGGTATGTACGACGTGTTCGGCTACGAACCGGGTTGGGGACTGCCCGGGGAGGCGGACCGGGCCGCGATTCGAAGCCTCATGGATCGGCTCGCCGTCGTTCATTGACGGATGTCGCTGGCCCCGACGAACGCCGCGAGGTCTTCGATCGATTGTCGCAGCTCGAGATCAAAACGCCGACCTCCCTCGAATCCGTCTTCCAGCCGCAGCGACTTGATTTCCAGCAGGTTCTGGCCTCGGTGCAGCTTCGGATCGAGGCGCCCGACGAGGCGTCCGTCGTGCAGGATGGGCATCGCGTAGTATCCGAACTCGCGTTGGTGTTCGGGGACGTAGATTTCGACGCGGTATCGAAAGCCGAGCAGCTCCTCGGCGCGCTTGCGCTGCCAGAGCAGGGAATCAAACGGCGACAGGAGCGTCGTGCCCCGCGGCGGTTCGAGGCGAGCCAGCCCGTCCAGATCCTCCGGGCGTGCGAACCAGCGCCCGCGAAGGCCTTCGACCCGAACCTCGACGATCGACCCACGCCGCAGATTTCTCTCCAGCACCAGAGCGCGCTCCGGGGCATAGAGCTCAGGTGCCGTCCAGAAGCCCGTCAGGTGTCGCTCGCTGGCGATGCCGTTTCCCGACAGGCCCACCGACAGCCAGCTGTCCTCATATTCCGCTCGGCCCGCCGTGGGGGTGGCCGGGTATACGCGCTCGGCGAGATCATAGACGATTCGAAAGTGTCGTCGTCCGCTTACGGCCACCCGCCCGCCATGCCACAGCAGCTTCAGAGATCGCTTGTCTTCGTCGTCCAGCGGTTCGATATCGAGGCTTTCCAGCGGTCCGTCCTCCCGTACGCGCCGCAGCACGCGCCGCCGGGAGGCTGTCGATGTCTGGTACCGGTCCCACCAGGAATTCGCCTGCCAGCGAGGCGGCGGGAAATCGCGCATCCGCCTCCGGCTGAGCGGCAGGAACGAAATCGGCAGGATGGAGGCCTCGTGGCCCCAGTATTCGTAGGCGACTCGATCGTGGTACAGCAGGCGATCGAGGGATGCGCGATCAAACGATCCGAACCGGCTCCACAAGGTCAGTAGATGCGCGCGGTCGACGACGTTGATCGAGTCCACCTGGAGCCCGCCGGTCGCTTCGAGCAAGGATGCCAGCGAGTCGGCGGTGAGCTTCGTCTCTCCGCGTGGCGCGGCCAGTCCCTGGCGGTGCATCCAAAGGCGGGTCACTTCTTCCCGATCGACCTTCGGCGTCCCCGTCATGACGCCAACGTAACGCCCCGGCGTCAGGGTCGCGGACAGCCGGTACCGCCAAATGACAGCTCGACCTCCTGGACCGCCTCGTACAGAGCCTTGTCGCGGTTCGACCTGTCAGGGTCGAGCGGCGCACGGAGCTGCGCACTTCCCGTCGTGCTGTACTCGAACCAGGCATCCTGGACATCCTCGTAGGCGGCCTGAACTTCCACGCACACGCGATCGGTCGGGTCGAACCGGGCCGCTGCTCTATTGTAGGCATCGACAACGAAACCGGTACGCCCCGCCAGGGCGTCGAGCCGGATCAAGAAGTCGGGATCCGGGCCTGGCGCGACCGGATTCACGTTCCGGGGGGCCGACTGCGCGTCGGCGGGAGCGGCAGGATTCGGATCCGCGGCTGGTGCGCGGAAGGACTCGAACGCGCTCACCGCGCCGCCGACCATCGGACCGACAAACCGGGTCCCGTACCCGACCCCGGCGACGGCGACGACGAACAATCCCAGGCTGATCGCCATCTTGCCGCCCCGGCGCAGGCGCTCTTCGTTCTGTGCGCGGCGCCTCGCGGCCTTCTCGGCTTTCGTCGCTTCGCGCACCGTGGCCTCCTCGGCGGCTACGCGGGCCTGCTCCTCGGCTCTCCGCTTCGCTGCGGCGGCTTCGGCCTGCTCGCGCGCGGCCTGGAGTGCCACTTCGCGCGCGGCCGCTGACGTCGTCCGACGGGCTTCCTCTTCCGCCGCCTGGACGGCGGCGGCCTGCTTCTTGACCTGCCGGGCCGCTTCCCGCTCGGCAGCCTCCTTGGCCCGGGTCAGCTCCGCCATCTTCCTGGCGGCTCCCTCTTCCGCCGCCTTGCGCTCGACCCGCTCACGCCGGCGTCGCTCGGACTCCACCTTCGCGAGCTCCGCGGCGGACTTCGCCTTGGACGCCATGCGGGCCGCCTCGGCTTCGGCGGCCTGGCGCGCGGCTTCCAACTCCGCCAGCCGGGTGGCGGCCTGGGCTTCGGACTGCTTCCGGCGATCGGTCTCGACCCGCGCCGCCTCGCGGGCCGCCTCGGCTTCGGCGGTCATCTCGGCCGCCTTGGCTTCGGCAGCCTGTCGCGCCGCTTCGAGTTCCGCGGCCCGGCGGCTGACTTCCCGTTCCACGACCTTCAGGGCGCGAGCATCGTCTTTCGTCTGCTTGGCCGCCTTTTCCTCGATCACCTCGTGCGCGGCCCGCTTCTCGCTGGCCTTCGCGAGCGCCTGCTCAGCCGTCTGCTTGGCCGCCTCGAGTTCCTTGGCCGTGCGGCTGGCCTGGGCTTCCGCCGCCTCACGGCGCTCGGCTTCCAGGCGGGCCACCTCGAGAGCCGACTTGGCGTCCTCGGCGGCCTTGGCGGCTGCCTCCTCCGCCTGCTTACGAGCCTCCTCGAGCCGCTCGGCCGACTGCGCCGCCTCTTGTTCGGCCACCCGGCGTGCGTCTTCGGCCTGCTTGCGTCGTTCGGCCTCTTCTTCCGCCGCCTTCAACGCCGCCTCGGAATGTCGTGAGACTTCTTCCTCCGCCGCCTCCCGCGCCGCCGCGAGTTCGGCGGATGCCTTGGCCGCCGCCGCTTCCGCCCTGAGTCTCGCCGCTTCCTCTACCGCACGTCGTTCGGCTTCGAGGTCTGCCGCCTTGCGCGCCAGCTGCGCTTCTTTCGCATGCTGCTCAGCGGCCTCGAGCGCTGCCCTGCGCGCTTCTTCAAGCTCTACCGCGAGCTTCTTGGCCTCGAGTTCCGCTGCGCGATGCTTGGCTTCCTCCTCCTCCCGACGCTTGGCGTCCTGCTCGGCCGCCTCACGCGCCGCTTCCGCTTCCGCCGCCAATTGCTCCAGTTCCTCGGCCACCTGACGGGCAGATTCCAACTCAGCGGCCCGTCGCGCCGCTTCGGCTTCGGCGTTGCGACGCGCGGCGGCCAGGGCCGCTCGCGTCTCCTCGAGCTCGGCCGCCCGCAGGGCGGCATCCGCTTCGGCGGCTTCCCGCGCGGCCTCGGCCTCGGCGGCCCAGCGCGCGGCTTCTTCTTCCGCGGCCTTCCGGGCAGCCTCCAGTTCGGAAGCGCGTCGCTCGGCCTCCTGCTCCGCACGGATGCGCGCCTCTTCCTCCGCCTTCCGTCGCTCGGCCTCCTTCTCGGCGTCCCTGCGGGCCGCTTCCGCCTCTGCGACCCGTCGGGCCTTGTCTTCGTCGGCCGCCTTACGCGCCGCCGCCAGCTCGGCCTCCAGGCGCTCCGCCTCCCGTTCGGCCGCCTCGCGCGCCGCCTCGAGCTCATCCGTGCGGCGCTTGATCTCCGCGTCCGCCTTCGCGCGAGCCTCCTGTTCGGCCCGACGCTGCTCCGCCTGGAGCTCGGCGGCCTCGCGGGCGGCCTCCAGCTCGGCCGTGCGCAACGCAGCTTCCTCGGCGGCGGCCTGGCGAGCGGCCTCCAGTTCGGCGGCCTTGCGGGCGGCCTCGGCGGCGGCCTCATCGCGGGCGAGCTCCAGTTCATCGGCGCGGGCGGCGGCCTTGCGCTCCAGGGCGATCCGCTGAGCCTCCTCTTCCTTGCGACGCCGCGCCTCGTCCTCGGCGGCCTGGCGAGCCGCTTCCGCCTCGGCGGCCCGGTGCTCGGACGCCTCGGCAGCCTTGCGGGCGGCCTCCAGTTCGACGGCGCTGTGGGCGGCGCGCTGGTCGGCCTCTTCTCGAGCCTCCTCTGCCTGCTTTTCGGCTCTCTTGCGGGCCTGTTCTTCGGTCCGGCGAGCCTCTGCCGCTTGCTCGGCTTCCCGGCGGGCCTTTTCGGCCTGCTTCTCGACGGCGATCCGGGCCTCTTCCTCCGCCTTGGCTGCTCTTGCGGCCTCCTTGGCGGCCTGTCTCGCCTCCCGGGCTTCCTTCTCGACGGCGATCCGAGCCTTCTCTTCGACCTTGACCGCTTCGGCAGCCTCCTCAGCCACTTTTCGCGCCTTCTCGGTCTCTTCCTCGGCAGCCCTGCGAGCTGCCTCCTGCTCGGCGACCTGGCGGGCCATGTCCTCCACGGTCGCCTTGAGCGCGGCTTCCAGCTCCGCGGCTCGCTGTTCCGCCGTCTGTGTCGCGCTCTGGAGGCTGTCCAGTTCGGCTGCCCGCTCCGCCGCTTCCTGATCCGCCTGCCGGGCTGCCTCCTCTGCCTGCCGGGCCAGCTGCTCCAGCTGCTCGCGTTCGGCTGCCTCGGCCTTGCGCGCCAGCTTCTCGGCGGCCTTTTGCGCCGCTTCGAGCTCCGCCGCCTTCACGGCCGCCGCCTTCTCGGCCTGTCGGGCGAGCCCCTCGGCTTCCTGCCGCATTTCCTCCAGGTCGGCTGCCGTCTTCGACGCCGCCGCCGCGATCGCCCGACGGGCGGCTTCCTGGACGATCGGTCCCGCCGAAGTCGGTGACTCGGACGCCAATGCCTTCGCTCGGGCTCTCGCCGCTTCCGGCTTGCCGCCGGACCTGTCGAATTCGGCTACGGTTGCATCGACCTCGGTCTGCGCATTGGTCCAGTCGATCAGCGTCTGCCTGTCGCCGCCCGCCAGGGAGCCGGACGGCATCACTTCGTGGAACGGGAGCGGAACCGTGGAGAACCCCCGGGCCGTGCGGCGGAAGAAACCGCCGCGCGGGTTGTCCGGATCGTTCACGATGACCAGCGCGTTGTGCCACGGCTCGTTGAAGTACTTTCCGTGGCAGGCGCGCTCATCGGGCGTCAGTTTGAGCTTGCCGTTCGGGTGCCTGACGTACCAACCGACCAGGCTGCCGGGCATGCCGAGGGCTTCCAGGTCGTTGCTGAGGGCGTCCCATGCTTCGGGTGGAATCTGGCCGTCGACCATCGGGACGCGACTGGGGCATGCGCCGCAGATCTGCACGAAGCGGGTGCCGTCGTCGGAATCTTCGCAAATGTCACCGGCCAGCAGCCCGAACGGCGAATCATCGGCCGAAGCGCCCCACACGTGTTCCAGGACTTCTTCCAGGGCGTTCTGCATGATGAAGACGTCGTACGCGCCCTCCATCTCGGGGGGTGAAATGGAGGGAACGGGATCCCAGAAGATACTGCGGAGCATGGGCCTGGCGGCCCGCATGTGGAAGCGCTCGGCTCCCGCCTGCTTCGCATTCGTCCCGGGCTGCTGTTCTCCGGTGCTGTCTGGCATGTCGTTTCGCGGTTCGGGCGATCACCGATCCACTCGATTGGTGGCGAGCGGAGTCCGAGGCAGGCACGACAGCAGCAAGTGGCGTTCCATCGCCGGTCGTGCGGGGTGTGGGAGGCCAATGCTGTCGAACCCCTTTGATATCGCGGCCTGTAGCGGTCGGGAGCGGCTCGAACAGGGCCAACAAATGCAGGCAGATCGCAGGATGGGGGCGAAAATTGCCAGCCGCCCGGCCGCGGCGATCCTAGGGGCCGGCAGCTACCGCATGGGCCCGGAACCGGCCGTGATGAGACAGGGAGACATCTACGGGCAATCGCTTCCCGTGTCGCAGGGCCTGCGGAATCTTCCCGCGGATCTGGATCTCCGCCGGCTCGATTCCCAACCGTTCACCCACCGAGTTGGCCGCTTCGGCTCTCACGAGCGCTGATACGGCTCCCGCGTCGGGACAACGTTCGGACCGCGAGATACCCGCTACCGGCCTGGGGCGGCCGACGTCTCGGGCGACGGCGTGGACGCGCTCCCCGGTGGCATCCAGTTCCACCAGGTAAACGGCAGATCCACGCGATACTTCCGCCCCGTCCGCCGCAGTCAGGCGAACCGCGAAATCTCTGGGTCGGAACGCTGCGGTCGTGTCCCGCTGGCGAACGAGCTTGAACACGCTCTCCTTGGCCGCCCACAGGGTCCATCGAAGCGCGTGTCGACGGCGGCCCGGAGGAGTCGCTTCGAGCCAGGAAAGTTCTTCGTCGGTGAACACCCGCTGGTCGAAGCGGGGGTGAATCACGCCCGGTTGGTTGCCGGGGTCATGCAGATCAACTACGTCGTTGCCGACGGGCAAAGTACGTCTCCTCCATCCGGACAAGGCGTTCCGCGATCTGCCTCGCGAAGTCTCGCGAACGGCGCATTCCCGACCTGTCCGACGTGGGTTGGAACATGTCGATGTCGACGTAGAACGAGTCACCGATCACCGGAAGCGCCGACCACGTGCGCTGCCTGTCGCCGCGCAGGTACACGCACAGTGCCCGGCATCCGGCCACGGAAGCGGCGATCCTGCCCATGCCGTGCGCGATCGAGTCCGTCTGCACGCGCCCGGTGCGGCTGCGTCCACCCTCGGCGAAGATCAGTGCGGTCTCACCCCGGGACAGCAGATGCTGAACGCGGCGCAGAATGGTCGATACGTCCTGTCGGCGGCCGCCACGGCGGATGGGGATGCACTTGGTAAGCCACACCGCCAGCTGACTGATGCCGCCCGACGCGAAGTTCCGCGTCTCCGGCAGATTCCAGGGAACCCAGCGAAAATTGAACACCGACCACCACGTGCCCCCCAGCGCCCACGCGACGAGCGCAGAATCCACCATCGTCAGATGGTTTGCGCAGATCAGAACCGGACCATCCGATTCACGCAGCATGGCTCTGAACCGACGGCGCAGTCGAGAGGCGTTGCGGATCCGATATCCGAGCAGGTACCGCATCGTGAACGCGGAAGCCGGAATCCAGAACCAGGACGCCAGACGACTGACCTCCCGTTGGAGGAACAGCGCCAGGCGCTCGCGACGGGTCAGACCGGAAGGGTCGCTCATGCCGGCAGCGTCAACCGATCTTCGCCTCGATCAGATCGACCGCATCGCCGATCGTGTTCACCGAGTCGGCGTCTTCGTCTTCGACCTCGATGTCGAATTCGTCCTCGAACTCGAGGATCACATCGACCAACCGAGCCGAGTTCACCTTGAGGTCTTCAAGGATATTTGTTTCGGGACCGGCCGTCTCGAGCGCGTCCTTGTTCTTGGCAAACGGACGGACGATCTCCACGACCTTGGCTAGGATTTCCTCTCGGGTCACACTCGTCTCTCCTTAACTGGTCTCTGCCCGCCAGTCGGCGAGCCACATGACAATCTACACGCTCGGAGCTGAATCGGACCACCTTCGGAAGACGAGACACGCGTTCACGTCGCCAAATCCGAAGCCTGACTTGACGATCGTCCGCAGTTCGGGCATCTCCCGTAACTCGTGAGGAATCGACCCGCCGAACGGTTCGATCTCGGGATGTACGTCCTCGCAGTTGACGCTCGGATGCACATAACCGCCCTGCAACATGAGCAGACAGGCCACCGCTTCCAGCGCGCCCGCCGCACCGAGACCATGTCCGATCATCGACTTCGTCGAATGGATGATCGGGAAGTTGTCCGGGTCCCGGTCCAGAGCCTTCGACCAGGCGCGCACTTCGGCCGGATCCGCGCCCGTCGCCGTCAGGTGGCCGTTGATCACGTCGATCTCCAGCGGGTCGATGCCCGCGTCCTCGACCGCCTGCCGAATGCAGCGCTGCACGCTGACCGGGTTCGGCGCGGTCATGCTGCCACCCTGCCGGTGGCCCCCGCAGTTCACGGCGCCGCCGAGAATCTCGGCATAGATGCGGGCGTTGCGCGCGACGGCATGATCGAGACTTTCAAGGTGCAGGACTGCCGATCCGCTGCCGGCAATGAACCCGCCGGCCGTTGCACTCATCGGCCGGGAAGCACGTTCGGGTTCGTCGTTGTGCGTACGGCACAAGACGCGCATGGAATCGAAGCCCGACCAGATGTAGTGGCTCGCCCCCTCCGTGCCGCCGCACAGCATCCGCTCGGCGAGTCCCGCTCGAATCCGCTCCATTCCGTCGAGGATCGCCTCGCTGCCCGTGCTGCAGGCGCTCGAATTCGCGGTGACCTTGTTGCCGAGTGCCAGTTGACCCGACACCCGCGCGGAGACGCCGCTCGCCATAACCTGTTCGACGAGCGTGCTGCCGAGTCGCCGAACTCGACCGGCGTCGACCATCGGCACCAGTCGCTCACCGACGGTGTCGAGTCCGCCGATCCCCGTGCCGATGATGGCGCCCGCTTCCCAGAATACGTGATCGTCTCCGGGCGCCGGCCGATCGTAGCCGGCGTCTGTCCAGGCGTCGGCCGCCGCGATGCAGCCGAAGCGATGGCTCGAATTCATGGCCATCAGTTCGTCTTCCGCGAAATATTGCTCGGCGATCTCGTCGGACCCCTGCGGAACGCCGGCAACCGTGCAGGCGAACTTCGCCTCGGCCATCTGTTCGTTGTGCCGAAGACCCGACGTTCCGGTTCGCAACGCCTGGTCATAGGCTTCGAGCCCGATTCCGTTCGGGGCAACGATGCCCATTCCGGTCACCACGACGCGTCGCTTCAAAGCTCGACTCCCATACCTGAAATCGTGGCGGCGCAGACGATCGAGCCGTCCGCGAGCCGCATCTCGGCCTCGGACCGCAGCTTGCCCCGCCGGTAGAACACCTTTTGCGCGCTGATGATCACTTCCGTTCCCGGCCGGACGACTCCCGAGAACTCGACCTCGGCATCGGCGAACAGGGCGACACGCCGAGCCACTTCGGCCCGACCGCCCTCCAGAGCCAGCAGGTAGATACCCAGCGCCACGACACCGACCTGCGCGATCGACTCGAGCAGGATCACGCCGGGCGTCACCGGGTTGCCGGGAAAGTGGCCACGATAGAAATCGGCCTCCGGTCGAAACGTGTAGCGGGCGCTGATCGAATCCTCGTCGACGCTCAGAATCTCGTCCACGAACCGAAACGGCTCCTGCTGGGGGAGCAGGTCGAGGACTTCAGCCGGGCTGAGCCGGATCCCGATCGCCTCGCTCATGTCTCGATCCGCCCGCCGCGGGAATTGGCCGACGGCCAGGGGTAATCCGGGTAGTCGATTCCCCGGAATACGCCGACCTTGGCCCGCTTGAGATCGTAGATCTCCGATCCGTCCACGAGCACGCGGGCGTCGCCGATCGCGATCGCCGAGTCGGCCAGTTCCTGGTAGCGCTTGATGTCGACCTCATAACGAACCACGGCATCGTGGGGCCGGATCTGACCGGAGAACTCGATTTCGCCGCAGCCGAGAGCCCGGCCCGTGCCGAGGGCACCCCGCCAGGCGCAGTAGAATCCGATCAACTGCCACACGGCGTCCACCCCCAGGCAGCCGGGCTGTACCGGGTCGCCGAGGAAGTGGCAGTGAAAGAACCAGGCGTCGAGGCTGACATCCTGCTCGGCGACAATGCGACCTCGCCGTCCGTCCCCCGTGATCTCGAGGATGCGATCGACCATCATCATCGGCGGAGTCGGGAGCCGCGCCGAGAAGCCGTCGGGTGCATCGCTCACGAGCCGTCCGTAGGCCATGGCGAGCAATTCGTCGCGGCTGAAGTGGGAGCGCTCCAGAAACTCGGCGTACGTCAAGCCGCGTCTCCAAACCGCATCACATAGCCCGACCAGGTGAGTCCGCTGCCGACGCCGACGAGCGCCACGTCGTCGCCTGGCCGCCAGGAATCCCATCGCATCGAAACCACTCCCGGCGCGCCCGCGGCCCCCGTGTTTCCGAAATCGACCACGTTGTGGTGGTGACGTGCTTCCTCGATGTCGGCCTGCCGGCAGACGGTCTCGAGCATCCGCAGGTTCGCCTGGTGTCCGACGAAGTGAAACGGTCGGCCCTCGGTCTCGTGGGCTTTCCGAAGCTGCCGGAGCACGCGGATCGTCTTCTTGACCGCGAACATCTGAACCGTCCGCCCCTCCTGCCCGAAATGCCCGAAGTGCGGCACGGTGACCTTGTCGGCGCCCGCCGGGCTGGACTGGAGTACGTTGCCGAGGATCTCGACGCGCGACGGCACGCGGGTCGAGACGACGGCGGCTGTCGTTCCGTCTCCCCACAGCACGGCGGCCGACCGATCGGAATAGTCGACGGTCGTCGTGAGGCTCTCCGGCGTCACGAGCAGCACGAACTCCGGGACTTCCTCCGGCCGCATCATCGACAGCATGAACAGCGCCACGTGGAAGCTCGTGCAGGCGGAGTTGATGTCGAACGATGGCGCTTCGATTCCCAGGCGCTCCGCGATCATGCATGCGTCAGCGGGGGACATGTGATCGGGGCAGCTGGATCCTGCGATCACCATTCCGACGTCATCCGCCGCGATCCCGGCCCGCTCCAGCGCCATGTTCGCCGCCAGGTGCCCGGTGTCGGCATGTGAATACTCCGCCGCCTCGAGTGCCTCCATGAGATTCCGGTTCCGTGTCTGCCGGATATAGTCCAACGGCAGGACGGTGCGGCGGGTGTCGATCCCGACCCGCTCGTCGATCCACTCGGCGTTGGTCCCGATGTCCAGATCCGTCAGGAACTGGTTGCTGATCTCGTTCTTCGGGTGGAAATGGCCGAGACCGTGCATGTAGAGGCTCATCTGGACAATCCCGAAATCCGCTCTCCACCGTCCACGCGTATGATGGCTCCGTTGATCCACGCGGCTTCGGGCAGGGACAGCAGGTAGATGGCATCCGCCACGTCGGCGGGCGTCGTCAGCCGACCGAACGGATTCCTGGTTCTCGCTTGTGCTTTCAAATTCTGACTGCCTGGAATCGCCCGCAACGCGGGCGTATCGGTGACACCCGCCTGGACGATGTTCGAGCGGATTCCCATGTGGGCCATCTCGACGGCGATCGATCTCGATACCGATTCGAGCGCGACCTTCGCGGCCGCAACGGCGGCATACCCCTTCCAGGCCACTTCGTTGCCCTCGCTGGTCATGCCGAGGACGCGTGCGTCATCGGCGAACAGACTCCGATTGCGCAGCTCCCGGGTCCAGGTCAGCAAGCTGGTCCCCATCGCGTAGATCGTCCGGGCCACGTCGTCGTCTTCGAGAAGCCGGTCCTGGGCGTAGGCTGGCGCCGCCGCGATTCCCTGTACGCCGTCGACGTCCTCCTCCTGGAACAACGCGTCAGCGGCCTGGCGCAGGTCCTCCGCGGGCACGTTCAGCTCTGCGGCGAGCCGCCGGGTCGCCTCGTCCGATGCCGCCGCCTCCGACGCGATCAGTTTCAGGTTGCCGAACGCGATCGAGTGCATCAGCAGACGCACGCGCCCATCCGGGCCGAGCACATTCGCCAGCTCGTCGAGGATCTCCGCCTGGACCTCAGGGTTCAGCGCGTCTTTGTTGAACGAAGCGAACGAAACGCCACGCCCGCGAATTGCCTCGAATTCGGGTTCGATCCGTTGCATCGCGCCCCGCCGGTCACGATGCACCACGCAGACATTCAGGCCGTGCCGCGACAGCTTGTGCGCGGCGGCCAGGCCAAATCCGCTGGAGCCGCCAAGGATCAGTGCCCACTCGTGCTTACCGTAGGGGCCGTCGGACATCTATTCACTCCCGGAGAGTTCGCGTCGAGCGACAAACTACAAGAATACGCAACCCGCGTGCGCCGGATCAAGAACAACGAGGAGATGCGAAACTACGGCCGGATGCTACGGGGTGTTGCGCAGACTCCTGACACCGCACAAGCTCCGGACATTCCAGACGGCTGCGACATCAGGATTGGGAAGGGCGGTTCGACTTGGACCCACATGGCTCCGACGGCCACACGCGCGGCGTGAAGCCGAAAGGGAAGTACCTGGCGTTCCTGTCGCTCGCCGCCCTTGGTGTGGTGTACGGTGATATCGGTACGAGCCCGATCTACGCGCTCCGCGAGTCGCTGCACGGTTCGTATGGGCTCGCGCACACCGAGGCGACCGTACTCGGCATTCTGTCGCTGATCTTCTGGTCGCTGATCATCGTGATCTCGATCAAGTACCTCGGGTTCGTGATGCTCGCGGACAACCGGGGAGAGGGCGGGATCATCGCGCTGACCGCGCTCGTCAGCCCCCGCGCCCGCTCATCGGAGCGCGGCACGAAACTGCTGGTGATGGCGGGCCTGTTCGGGGCCGCCCTGCTGTATGGCGACAGCATGATCACACCGGCGATTTCGGTGCTGAGTGCCATCGAGGGCCTGGAATTCATCACGCCGATCTTTTCCCCTTACGTCATCCCGATCACCGTGCTGATTCTCGTCGGCCTGTTCAGCCTGCAGAGTCGGGGTACGGCCAGAGTCGGGGCGATTTTCGGTCCGATCGTGCTGCTCTGGTTCCTGACGCTCGGTGTGCTGGGACTGAGCAAGATCATCGAGAATCCCTCCGTATTCGTGGCGATGAACCCGTTGTACGCCATCCAGTTCTTCGCCGAGAACGGGATTCGGGGCTTCCTGGTGTTGGGCAGCGTGTTTCTCGTCGTCACGGGCGGCGAGGCGCTGTACGCCGACATGGGACACTTCGGAACGCGGCCGATTCGGCTCACCTGGTTCACCATCGTGCTGCCGGGCCTGTTGCTGAATTACTTCGGCCAGGGTGCCATGGTCATCGCGCACCCGGAGACCATGGAGCACCCGTTCTTCATGATGGCGCCGAGCTGGGCCCTGATTCCGCTGATCATCCTGACGACCGCCGCCACCGTCATCGCATCCCAGGCGGTGATCTCGGGCGCGTTTTCACTGACGCGCCAGGCCGTGCAGCTCGGCTACCTGCCGCGGGTCGGGGTCAGCCACACGTCGGAGAAGGAAATCGGCCAGATCTACATCCCGGGCATCAACTGGCTCCTCATGCTGGCGTCGATCGGTCTCGTGATCGGGTTCCGGTCATCCAGCAACCTGGCGTCGGCTTACGGTGTCGCCGTGACGACGGACATGGTGTTCACGACGATCCTGTTCGCGTTCGTGGCCCGCAAGCGGCTTGGTTGGCCGGCCTGGGCCGCGGCGGCGATCATCCTGGCGTTTCTCGGTATCGACCTCGCCTTCTGGGGGGCGAATCTGCCGAAGGTTCCGCACGGAGGCTGGTTCCCGCTCATTGTGGCCTTGGGCCTGTTCGCGGTCATGACGACCTGGCGGAAAGGCCGTTCCGTGCTCTACAAGATGCTCGCCGAGCGCACGCTGCCGGTCGATCTGTTCCTTCAGAGCATCAGCCGAAATCCACCGATCCGCGTGCCCGGCACGGCGGTGTACATGCACGGGGGGCGCGACGCGACGCCACCGGCGCTGTTGCACAACCTGAAGCACAACAAGGTGCTCCATGAGAAGGTGATCCTGCTGAGCGTGCAGACGAAGGAAGTGCCCTACGTGTCTCGAGAGGACAGGATTTCCATCGAGGATCTCGAGGGAGGGATAGTTCGGGTCGGCGTGTCTTACGGGTTCGCGCAGAATCCGCACATCCCGGCGGCACTCGCCAGCGCTGACGCCAAGGGCCTCCTCGACTTCAAACCCATGGAGACGACGTATTTCCTGGGTCGCGAGAGCCTGATCACTTCGAAGAAACGGCCGCTCATTCGATGGCGCGCCTGGTTGTTTGCCCTGTTGTCGCGGAACGCGACCGGGGCGACGGACTTCTTCCAGCTTCCGCCGAACCGCGTGGTCGAGCTGGGAACGCAGCTGGAGATCTGAGAAAGGACTCGCGCGGCTATGCTCCCTGAGTCAGACGTAGAGATCGCGATATCGAACATCGAAGCGGCGTTCGCCGGCCTGGAACCGCCCGGAGACGACCACCTGCTGCATCCCGAGGCGATGGACGACGTGGATGTGTTGGAGTTCTACGGGGCGCCCGAGTGGCAGTCCCTGCCAGACGAGACGATGGTCCGGTGCTGGGCCGCTCACTATTTCTTCAGTGCTCAGGCCTTCCAATACTACATGCCGGCGTTCATGGTCTGGTCTCTGAGACACGCCGACACGATCGACTACACGCCGGAGAGCACGATCCGCGCGTTTGATC
>JAOTWC010000118.1 GCA_029863105.1 Gemmatimonadota bacterium
TTCGACTACGCAGTGGTGAACGACGACCTGAATTCGACGGTCGAAGTGGTGGAATCAATCCTGGTCGCGGAACGCGCGAGCGTCCGGCGGCTGGGCGCGGAGGCCGTGGAGCGAGCAGCTTCCATCGCGGCGGAGCTGAAGGAAGGGATGTCGGGTACCTGAGATATGTTTGGCTGTACTCACGAGAACGGAGAACATGTGGACAAGACCAAGAAGAAGGTGTATTCGCCGGCGGATCTCGCCGATGCGGCCTCGGACAAGTACCTCGGCGTCCTCGTGGCAGCCAAGTATGCCCGGGAACTCAACGCGCTTCCACTGGAGCGTTCGCCGTACGGAGCGGAGAAGCTGACTACGATGGCGTTGGCGGCCCTGGCTTCCGGCGAACTCGATTATCGGCTCGTGCAGCGTCCGACCGGGGCGGACTGACTTGCGGCCATTCGACGGGAGCCGCGTACTTCTCGTCGTCACGGGCGGCATTGCTGCCTACAAGAGTGTGATCCTGATGCGTCGTCTCATCGAGCACGGGGCAGAGGTGGATGTCGTGATGACGGAGGCGGCCGAGCAGATGGTGGGCGCCGTTACGTTCAGCGCCCTGTCGGGCCGGCCCGTGAAGCGCAGCTTGTGGGAGGAGCCGCTGGCGCACATCGATCTGGGTCGGGACGCGGACGCGATCGTCGTTGCGCCGGCGACCGCGAATATCATCGCGAAACTGGCGAATGGTCTGGCCGACGATCTGGCCTCGGCAACCTTGCTGGCGGCCGAGGCACCCATCCTGGTCGCGCCCGCCATGAACACTCGGATGTGGGAGAACCCAGCCACGCAGGCGAACGTCGAGGCTCTGAGCTCGGCGGGCCTCGTCCTGGTCGGTCCGGCGTCGGGTCCGTTGGCCGAAGGTGAATCCGGACCGGGGAGGATGGAAGAACCGGAGACGATTCTCGCCCATCTCGGTCGGTTGCTGGAGCAGAACTCGGTACTCCGAGGTCAGCGGGTCGTCGTGACGGCTGGTCCGACGCTGGCCCCGCTCGATCCGGTGCGCTTCGTCGGGAACCGATCGTCCGGCCGGATGGGATTCGCGCTCGCGGCATCCGCCTGGAGACGAGGGGCCGACGTCGTGCTGGTCTGCGGCCCCACCCGGGTCGATCCGCCCGTCGGTCCTCGCGTCGTGCGCGTGGAGAAGGCGGAGGAGATGCTGGATGCGCTGCGGGCCGAACTCGACGGGACGGCGGTTCTCGTGATGGCGGCGGCGGTTGCCGATTTCCGTTCGGAAAGCCCGCGGACTGGGAAGCTGAAGAAGGAGAATTTGGCCGGGATCGACATCAGGTTGACCGCGGGTCCGGATCTGCTCGCCGAGACCCTGAAGCAACGGCGCGCCGCCTCGGTGTTCACGCTGGGGTTCGCGCTGGAAACCGAAGACGGTCCGGCCAACGCGAGTCGGAAGTTGCACGACAAGGGGATGGATATGGTGGCACTTAATCCGGCGGGAGAGCCGGATAGCGGATTTGACGTCGTGACGAACAGGGTTACGATCATCGATCGGAACGGCCTGGTCGAAGAGCTGCCTCTGCTCGCGAAGCACGAGGTTGCGGATCGCCTGCTTGACCGCGTCGAGGAGCGACTGGGTGGCGGCGCGGAATGACGGTCGGGCGCTCGCCGAGGTGCTCCGGTCCCGGATGGAACTCGAAGGCTCGGGGTTCTTCGTGCCGTCCGGAGAGCGGGAACGCCTCCTGTCCCGCGTGAGCCGGCTGCGCGCCGCGGAGTCACCATCGGGGGGGAAGATCGCAGCCGCTATCGGGTCGCTCGAGTCGATCGATTCTCTGCGCCGGCTGGCCGAGTCCTGCACCCGCTGTGTACTGCATGAAACTCGTCGCTCGGTCGTGTTCGCTGAGGGTCCCGACCATGCCCGTGTGATGTGTGTCGGGGAGGCTCCCGGCGCGAGAGAAGACGAAACCGGCGTGCCGTTCGTCGGCAGGGCGGGGCAACTGTTGGATCGGCTGCTCCTCAGTGTCGGCCTCGCCAGAGAGGACGTCTATATCGCCAACGTGCTCAAGTGTCGGCCTCCGGGGAACCGGAATCCGCAGCCGGAGGAAATCGAGCAGTGCTCGCCGTTTCTGCGGCGCCAGGTGGCGCTTGTCGGACCCGAGGTCGTGATCGCGTTCGGCACGTTTGCGGCGCAGACGTTGCTCGGCGTGCGAGACAGCCTGGGTAAGCTTCGAGGCACGGTCCACGCCTACGAGGGTGTGCCGCTCGTGGCGACATATCATCCGGCGGCCCTGCTGAGGAATCCGCAGTGGACGAGACCGTCGTGGGAAGACCTCCAGCTCGTCCGTCGCGTACTTGCGGAGCACTCCGATGGTTGAATCCCAGATCCTCGTAGCCGAACGGACCAGCCTCACGGGCCGGCGCCCCCCGTGGTCCGAGGAAGCCGAGATATCGGTGTTGTCTGCCATGATGATCGACGGAGACGCCGTTGCTCGTGCCGTCGAGTCGATCGACGAAACTGCATTCTACAAGGAGGCAAATCGCCGGATCTTCCGTGCCATGATCCGGCTGTACTCGCGGGGCGAAGTCATCGATGCCGTAACTCTCTCGGATGATTTGAAGAGCACGTCCGAGCTGGAGGGGGCAGGAGGCATGTCCTATCTCGCCCGCCTGGTCGACGCCGTTCCGACGGCGGCCAATATCGAGTACCACACTCGGATCCTGCGTGACAAGGCGGTGCTGCGCCGTCTGATCGAGTCCGCCACGGAAATCATCCAGGATGCCTACGAGGCGCCGGCCGGCGAAGTGGACGAGGCGCTCGACAGGGCCGAGAGCAGGATCTTCCAGATCGCTCAGTCCTCGAAGCGCCAGGGATTCGTCTGGATCAAGGAAATCCTCTGGCCGACGTTCGAGCGAATCGAGGAACTGCAGCGCACACCGGGGGCCGTGACCGGTGTGGCCAGCGGGTACGCCGATCTGGACAACATGACCGCCGGTTTCCAGGCGGGCGATCTGGTGGTGATTGCCGGACGACCTTCGATGGGGAAGACCTCGCTGGCCCTGAACATCGCTCAGCACGCGGCCATCGACGGGGAAGTGCCGGTCGCCGTGTTCTCCCTGGAGATGTCCAAGGAGGCACTCGTCCAACGGCTGCTGTGCGCCGAGGGACGCGTGGATTCAGGGCGACTGCGCCGGGGTCGACTGCAGGACGATGAGTATACACGTCTTGCTACGGCAGCCGGTCACCTGAACACCGCGCCAATCTGGATCGACGACACTCCGGCGATCAATCCTCTCGAGCTCAGGGCCAAAGCGCGCCGGCTTGCGGCCGATATTGATCTTGGCATGATCGTGGTCGACTACATGCAGCTCATGACCGGGCCGCATAATGCCGAGAACCGGCAGCAGGAGATCAGTTCGATATCCCGATCTCTCAAAGCGATCGCCAAGGAGCTGAACATCCCGGTTCTCGCACTGTCCCAGCTGTCGAGACAGCCCGAGCAACGCACCGACAAGCGTCCGTTGCTCGCCGACCTGCGGGAGTCAGGCGCAATCGAGCAGGACGCCGATCTTGTGCTTTTCGTATATCGGGAGGAAGCCTACAGGAAGGATTCGGATAAGTTCGACGACAGCGGCGAGTCCATCGAGGGCAAGGCCGAGTTGATCATCGGCAAACAGCGGAACGGCCCCACCGGCATGGTCAACCTGTTCTTCCACAAGGCCTATACGCTCTTCGAGTCGGTCGACAGGCGCCGCGAGCAGGGTCCGGATCATTGAGGGTTGACGCACTGTGGCGCTCCGGCGGACGCACCCGCCCCCGTGAAACCGTTTCTTCAGCGAATCTCTAGGCATGTCCCGCGTTCGTTCGTTGTTCTTCTGTCTCGAGTGCGGAGCGGAATCCGTCCGATGGGAAGGTCGGTGTCCCTCCTGCAGTGCGTGGAATACGCTGGCCGAGGCCCCGCGGAAGGCGCCGGGCGGAGTCCCGGCTCGGTCGTCCGGTCCGGGAGCCGCTGCACAGCCACTCGGTGACGCGGCACCACCGCCACCTCGCCTGGCGAGCGGATTCGCTCTCGTAGATCGGGTGCTCGGCGGTGGATTCGTGCCCGGTTCCGTTGCCTTGCTCGGCGGCACCCCCGGGATCGGGAAGTCGACCCTCCTGCTCCAGATCGCGGCCGAGATGCACCGATCGGGCGTCACGGTACTCTATGCTTCAGGGGAGGAATCCCGTGACCAGGTGCGTCTGCGAGCGGACCGGCTCGGTGGGTCAGCCGGCGCCCTTCCGTTCATCGCGTCGGATCGAATCGAAGACGTCATTGACGCGGCGGAGCAGGTTCGTCCGCAGTTCCTGTGTGTCGACTCCATTCAGACGGTGGCGGCTCCCGGAGCGGGCACGCCCGGCGGCGTAAGCCAGGTCCGCGAGAGCGCTGCGCGCCTTCAGGAGTTCGCGAAACGGACGGCCACCGCCACGGTTCTCGTGGGGCACGTGACCAAGGGCGGCGCCCTGGCGGGTCCTCGCACGCTGGAGCACGTGGTCGACGTCGTGCTGCACTTCGAAGGGCCGCGCGCGGCGGAATTTCGTTTTCTGAGGAGTTCGAAGAACCGATTCGGATCGGTCGACGAGATTGCGGCGTTTCGGATGACCGAAACAGGCCTGGATTCGGTGGAGGATCCGTCAGGGCTGTTCCTGAGCGACCGCCCGGACGACATCGGGGGTTCGGCGGTGGCGGTATCCATTCACGGTTCACAGCCGCTGCTCACGGAAATCCAGGCGCTCACATGCGCCGCGCGATTCGGATCGCCGCAGCGAATGTCGACCGGGTTCCCGCCGCGCCGCCTCGCGATCCTGCTCGCCGTCCTGGAGCGCCGCGGTGGCATTCCCCTCGGGGCGTCGGATGTGTTTCTAAACGTCGTGGGTGGGGGAAGGCTCACCGATACGGGAACTGATCTGGCCGTCGTGGGCGCCCTCGCTTCGTCGTATCTGGACCGTCCGCTCGGTCGTGGAAGCGTACTCGTGGCGGAAGTGGGTCTGGGTGGAGAGCTGCGTGGCGTGTCGGCCCCCGAAGCGCGCGTGCGGGCAGCCAGGCGGGCGGGCCTCAAGGACGTGATCCTGCCTGGCGCGCACCGGAATGCACTCGGCACGCTACCCGGGATCCGGTTCATGGAGCATGTGGGGGAGCTGATTGATTGGGTGCGTTCGACGTGACGGTGTCTGCCGTGGTCGTGGCGGCCGGATCCGGAACGCGACTGGGCGGCGGGCCGAAACAGTTCCGCGTGCTCGGAGATCGCCCGCTGCTGGCGTGGAGTTGCGGCCTGTTCGCCTCACATCCGGACATCGGGAAACTCGTCGTGGTGCTGCCGGAAGAACTTGCTGACAGGCC
>JAOTWC010000119.1 GCA_029863105.1 Gemmatimonadota bacterium
ATGGTGATCAAGGGCTTTAACAGCATGAAGCGCGCGGAAGAAGCCGCGCCCGAGGCACCGCCGGCGCCGTCGGCCGAAGAGACGCTGCTCGGTGAAATCCGTGACCTGCTCCGGGCCAAGGGGTGACCGACACGCCGTCCACGTCATGCGGGTACCGGCCCGGTTCGCCCGGGCCGGTACCTGCTCGTGGTGCTACCGATGGATAAGAGACCGCTGATATACGTGAAGTTCGTGTTCGCGACGTTCGCGATCCTGCTGGGGAAATAGGCGCATGAATGACCGTCCTGTGATCCTGATCGCCGATGGCGTTCCCGGAACCGTACCCGAGATGGGCCCGGTGCTGAAGGCGCTCGGATACGATGTGTCGACCGCTCCCGACGCACCTTCCGTCGTGATGTTGGCCCGCCAACGCACGCCGGTGATGGTGATTCTGGGCCTGCGCCTGCCGGGTGGCGGAGCCCGGACCGCCCTGAAGCAGCTGCGCGCCTCCGAGCACGGGGTAACTATTCCGGTCATCGCCCTGTCGCCTCCAGGGGCTGGCAGACAGGAGCTGTTGTCGGCCGGTGTCTTCCGCTGTCTGGAACCTCCCGTCAGGGAAAAAGACATCCTGGCCGCTCTCGACGATCTGTTGGAAATGCGCGAGGAACCGGAAAAGCGGACGGAGCGGTCCCGAGCCGCAAGGCGAAGATATCCGCGAGCAACACGCCTACTGTGGCGCACGGACGGGCGGATGATACGCAGCCCGGACCAGGCCGCAGGCTGACGCGTCGCCCGCTAGGGTTCGATCGCCAGGGAGTCGATTCGGGCGTTTCGGGCTGCGGCGCTGTCCGCGGCCCGCATTGCACCTCGGACCCCCTGAGCACCGGGCAACACGGACTCCGCGATCGTGCTGTCTCTTTCCCGCTGTGATTCAGCCGTTGCCGGTTGTTCCGCTGCCGGCTCGGACGAACACGCGGCACCGAATACCAGCACGAAACCTGCCACAAACGATCGTCTGGATGTACTGCCGAGGATGGGCTTCATGATCACATAATGGCCAGGTGCCGGGGCTAGGGTAAGGCCTGGCAACGCGCCCCGGCCGGCCGCGGTTCACCCTCACCTGTCTTGATCCGCACGTAGTAGTCGCGGTCGACGTCGATCTCGGCCGGATCCCCGGCTTCGACGGGCAGGATCTGCCAGTCGGACGTGGGGTTGAGCCACGTGCAACCATCGCCGCCCATGCTCACCTCGACCGGCATCGCAAACTCGGGCAGGACTCCGGCCCAGCGGTAGCGGAGCGCGTCGTCATCGCGGGCAAACTCCAGCACCGGGATGTCCGTCGTGGTCAGGTACTGGCGGAACACGGGCCCGAGATCGGTCCCGGCCTGCTGACTGATGTAGCCGACCACCTGCTCGCCGGTGACGACGCTGTGTCGGAACGTCTCGTTCAGCCCTCTCAGGATCATCCGCCACGTCTCGTCATCGCTGACAAGCTGTCGCACCGTGTGCAGGAGGTTTCCGCCCTTCGAGTACATGTCTCCCGACCCCTGGGCGTTGACGCCGAATGCCGGGATGATCGGCCGGTCATTCCGGATCCCGCGACGGACGCCGACGACGTAGTCCGCCCCTGCGGCGGTTCCGTGCATGCATTCGGTATAGATCGATTCGGCGTAGTTCGCGAAAGACTCGTGAACCCACATGTCCGCCAGGTCGGCCGAAGTGAGGTTGTTGCCCCACCATTCGTGTGCGGACTCGTGGATGATGATGAAATCCCAGTCGAGACCGAGCCCCGTTCCGGACAGGTCACGGCCGAGGTAACCGTTCTCATAGCGGTTGCCGTAGGCGATCCCACTCTGGTGCTCCATTCCCAGGTGCGGGGTCTCGATGAGCTTGAAACCGTCGCGGTACCAGGGATACGGACCGAACCAGTGCTCGAAGCAATCGAGCATCGGCCGAACCTGGTAGAACTGTTCGCGCGCCGCGTCCACGTGATAGTCCAGGGGCCAGTAGTCCAGCGTCAGTACTCCGTCCTCCCCGTCGTAGAAATCTCCGAAATGGACGTAGGGGCCGGCGGTGAGCGTCACGTTGTAGTTGTTGATCGGCTCCTGGACGTACCATTCCCAGGTCGTCGTACCGTCGGCGTTGTTGATGACGGACCGGAGGCGGCCGTTGGAGACGTTCACCATCGGGTCCGGCACGGTGATCGCGATTCGCTGACCATCCTGCGGCTCGTCCGCCTGCGTGTCCTTCGTGGGCCACCACACACTCGCCCCGAGGCCCTGATTCGCCGTGGCCATCCAGGGCCGGCCGAGGCTGTCCTGCGCGAGAATCAGCCCGCCGGCCCAGGGCGGGTTCGTCGCCACACGGGGTTTGCCGCTGTAGTAGACGGTGAGCGTGTCGAGATCGCCCGCACGGGGCGCATTCATGAGCAGGACGAACCAGGCGTCGCCGTCCCGAGTCCAGTCGAGAAGTCGGCCGGCCTGCATGACGCTGTCGACCTGCAGCGGGGTCTGCAGGTCGATCTGCATCTCGTCGCCCGGTTCGAGCACGCGGTAGACGATCGCGTTGTGGCCCGACACGCTGCTGTCCGCCGGGTTCACACGGACGCGCAAGTCGTAAAACGTGACGTCCCACCAGGCGCGCGACGCACCGATCGATCCCCGGAGGGTGTCGGCGTGCGTGTACGACGGCGTGGCCTGGGCATGAAGTGCGCCGGGCAGCATGGCGCCGGGCGAGACGGCGACGAGTGAAACCAGGACAGGAAGCAGTCTGTTCATGTCCTGAAACTACCCGCCAACTGCCGGAACACTCAAGGATACCGAATCTTTTGCGGGATGCGGACTCGCCACCCGACTGGTTTGCATCGAGGTGGCGTTACCGGGAAAGAATTCTTATATTACCATATAGTTGAATAGTATGTGAGCAGCACGGCATTTTACGCGGAGGACGCGGATGATCCAGCTGAGCGACGCCACCGCCGCCGCCATCGCAGAGCGATTCAAGGCACTGGGCGAACCCATGCGACTTCGATTGCTGCAGGCTCTGCGCACCGGGGAGTGTTCGGTTGGAGACCTCGCCAGACGCGTCGGCGGCGGCCAGGCCAACGTTTCGAAGCACCTGCAGGTGCTTCAGGCGCAGGGCTACGTGGACCGCCGCAAAGAAGGCACCACAAGCTGGTACCGCATCACCGACCCGCAGGTGTTCACGATGTGCGAGTTGGTGTGCGGAGGGCTGGAGGAGGAACTGGACCGCAAGCGGAAGCTCCTCCGCCGCCGCAGGTAGCGATCAGGCCTTCCTGGGCCGACATCCGAACAGACTGGCACGACCCAGGATCCGTTCCAGCGGGCAGAAGCCGGTGAGGCTGGACTGGAAGAGGTTGAAGCCCACGAACGCGGTAAACAGCAGCCACCACGGGCTGACCCACACGCCCAATGCAACCGACACCATCACGAAGACACCGGCGATTCGCCGGATCACTGCTTCATCGCACATGTCCTGACTCCAGTCCTAAGAAGATGCTACGTCGCCGCGCCTGAGCTCCCAGTAGAGCAGCGGTACGACGACCATGGTGAGCAGAGTCGCCACGATGGCGCCGCTCATCAGCGCCACTGCGAGTCCCTGGAAAATCGGATCCAGCACCATCACCAGCCCGCCGATGACCACCGCGGCCGCGGTCAACGCGATCGGCCGGAAGCGCACGGCGCCGGCCTCGAGTACCGCTTCACGGAGGGTCCGCCCGCGCTCTTCCGCGAGCTGGATGAAATCGACCAGCAGGATCGAGTTGCGCACGATGATCCCCGCCAACGCGATCATCCCGATCATCGATGTGGCGGTGAAAAAGGCACCGGTGAGCGCATGCCCCGGCAGGATGCCGATCAGCGTAAGCGGAATCGGCGCCATGATCACGAACGGGATCCTGAACGACTGGAACCACCCCACGACCAGCACGTAGATGAGCACCAGCACGGCAGCGAAGGCGAGGCCGAGGTCGCGAAACACTTCGATGGTCACCTGCCACTCGCCATCCCACTTGATGGCCGTTTCATCGAGCCGGTCCGGCGCCACCGCGTTGTAACGAGCGATCGTCGCCCCGTTCACCTGCACCGTGTCGAGCGTCTTGTTCATGGCCAGGATGGCATACACCGGGGATTCGATCCTGCCGGCCACGTCACCGGTGACGTAGATGACCGGGCGCAGGTTCTTGCGCATCCTCAGCGGGGAACGCGTGGTGGAATCCACGGTGACGAACCGTCCCAGCGGTGTGGGGCCGCGCGGCGTGGCGACCGGCACCGCCAGCAACCCTTCCACGCTGCTGCGTTCGCTCAGGCCGAGGCGCGGCACGATCGACACTCCCTCGCGGGCGGTCGGCACGCTGGCCAGGCCCGCGTCGGCACCGGACAGCGCCAGCGTGAGTACCTGCGCCACCTGCTCGACCGTGACTCCAGCCTCTGCGGCGCGCACCCGATCCACCCGGAAGGCGCGCTTGGCCTGCGGCGCCTCGACCGTCCAGTCCACATCCACCACCCCGGGCGTGGACTCCATCACCGCCTTCACCCTGGTGGCGGCGGCGAGTCGCGTACTGTCGTCGGCGGCGTACACCTCCGCCACGAGGGTGGAGAGCACCGGCGGCCCCGGGGGGATCTCCGCGAGCTTGGCGCTGGCGCCGAAGCTCCGCGCGATGGAGTCCACCGCCGGCCGCACGGCGACGGCGATGTCGTGACTCTGCCGGCTGCGCTCCCCCTTGGGAAGCAGGTTCACCTGCACGTCGGCGACGTTGGCGCCGCTCCGCAGGAAATAGTGCCGCACGAGACCGTTGAAGTTGAACGGCGCGGCGGTGCCGGCATAGGTCTCGGTGCTGATCACCTCGGGGACGGTCCGGAGATAGGCCGCCACCGCGCCGGCGGCGGCGTTGGAGGTTTCGAGCGTGGCGCCCTCGGGCAGGTCGAGCACCACCTGGAACTCCGACTTGTTGTCGAACGGGAGCATCTTCACTTCGACCAGCTTGACTGCCACGAGGCCCATCGAGACCAGCAGCAACACGGCGATTCCACCGTAGAACGTCATCCGGCGCCGCGGGAGATCCATCAGCGGCGTCATGAGACCTGAGTAGAACCGGGCAAATCGTGACAGCTCCTCAGGTTCGTGCGCACGGTCGGGCATGTGCGCGCCCGGGGCGACGTGCCCCCGGAGGAGGCGGAGTGCCAGATAGGGCGTAATGATGAACGCCACGGCGAGTGAAGCGAGCATGGCGGCCGAAGCACCGACGGGAATCGGCCGCATGTAGGGGCCCATGAGTCCTGACACGAACGCCATCGGAAGAATGGCCGCGATGACGGTGAACGTGGCGAGAATAGTCGGGTTG
>JAOTWC010000120.1 GCA_029863105.1 Gemmatimonadota bacterium
CGGCTTCGGGCCGGAGGCGTCGGAGCCCAGTTCTGGTCCGTGTACATTCCGGGCGAGGCCGCAGACAGCGGGTTCGCCAGGCTCCAGCTGGAGCAGGTGGACATCGCACGCCGGTTCATCGCGCGGTACCCCGAACTGGAGTTGACCGGCACGGCAGACGAGGTGGAAGCGGCAATGAACGCCGGGCGCGTCGCCTCCCTGCTCGGTTTGGAAGGGGGGCACGCACTCGAGAATTCGATCAGCGCCCTGAGAGTCTATTACGACCTGGGTGTCCGCTACATGACGCTCACCCACAACGTAACCCTCGCCTGGGCAGACGCGGCCTCGGACGAGGCGCGGCATGGGGGACTGACGGATTTCGGCGAGGAGGTCGTGCGCGAAATGAACCGCCTCGGCATGCTGGTCGATCTATCGCATGTGTCACCCGCGACGATGAGCGATGCGCTGGACGTGTCGCTCGCACCCGTGATCTTCTCGCATTCCTCCGCGCGGGCGTTGACCGACCACGTACGCAACGTACCCGACTCGATCCTCGCCCGCATGCCTGAAAACGGCGGCGTTGTGATGATCACCTTCGTCCCGAGTTTTGTTTCGGAGCAGCTCCGCCAGTGGTGGATTCGCAGGGACAGTGTGCGGGAAGCAGCCCTGTCGGCCGGGGCCACGCCGGCCGATGCGAATGCGGCGCTGGCTGCGTTCACGTCGGAGCATCCGCGGCCGACTGCGACGATCGCCGACGTGGCGGACCACATCGAACATGTCCGGGACGTCGCGGGCATCGATCACGTCGGTATCGGAGCCGACTTCGACGGCATCGGCAGTACTCCGGTCGGGTTGGAGGACGTCTCCACGTATCCCGCGCTGATCGCAGAACTCGTGCGCCGCGGCTGGCCCGATGCCGATATCGCGAAGCTCACCAGCGGGAACATCCTCCGGGCGCTGCGGGAGGCGGAAACGGTTGCTGCGATGCTGAAACGGGATACGAAACCGTCCGTGCGGCGCCTCGATCGACAGTAGCGCATCGTATGCGTCACGAGGCCGTTTACGAAATTGTCCGACAAATCCCGGTCGGCACCGTGTGTACGTACGGACAGGTCGCCGAGCTGGCCGGTTCGCCCGGCGCGGCCAGGCAGGTGGGGTATGCCCTGGCCGCGCTCCCGGATTCGACGACCGTTCCATGGCATCGGGTGCTGAACGCCCGCGGAATGATCAGTCAGCGCCCCGGGGGTGCCGTAGTCACGCAGCGATTACGTCTCGAACGTGAAGGCGTCGCGTTCGGGCAGGACGGGCGCGTCGATCTCGAATTTTGCGGCTGGATTCCGAACCGGAATGGATTCACGGAGCAGAGCGTCTAAGAACCGTGAACTACGCCTCTCGTGACGCGCCAGCCGATGAGGAAATCCTCGAACGAGCGCGGAGCGGGGAGGACCGGGCATTTGCGATACTCGTCGAACGCTACGAGGGCATCGTCGCGGCGACGGCGATCGGGATGCTGGGACCCGGCGATGATGCAGAGGATGTAGGGCAGGAGACGTTTATACGGTTCCACCGGTCGATGGACCGGTTCAGGGGAGAGTCATCGATAGCTACGTACCTGACACGAATCGCGATCAACCTGTCCCTGACGGCCCTGAAGCGGCGCAGGAAGTGGTCTGAGCGCTTCAAGGGCTCGGAGCGGCGACTGGAGTACGCGATCGACGGGCAGAATCCGGCCCACGATCTCGAGCGCGACGAACGGGTTGCGCGGGTGCGTGCCGCCATCGAGGCGCTGAGCCTTCCGCACCGGACGGTCGTCGTGCTTCGCCTGATCGACGGCTATTCGACGCGGGAAACGGCTGAGATCTTGCAAGTGCCGCAGGGTACGGTGATGTCGCGGCTGGCGAGAGCCATGGACCAGCTGGAATCGCTACTCAAGGAGATGGATACATGAAGGACTCCGAGGCACTGCTGCGTGAACTCGAGGATACGCTGTCGACGGATCGACGCAGAGAGCTTGAGAATGCGCTCGGACAGCGTCCGGCTCTCGCCGCCAAGCGCCTGCGGTGGCGGCGCATCGCGCAGGATCTGTCGCGTGCCCGGAACGTAACGTTCGCGCCGATGTTCGCCGATCGGGTGCTGGTGCGCATCCGGGAGGCACGGATCGGCGAGGACAGCATGTATGGGCACCTCCGCTGGATGTTCCTGAGGGTGGCAACGGGCGGCGTGGCTCTGGCGCTAGCGCTGGGCGCCTACAACGCGGCGGGAGGTCCGGAGCTTTCGGGTAGTGTGATCGAGACGTTGTTCGGCATGCCGGCGCCGAGCCTCGAGTCCGCCATCATGCTCACGGAGCTCTGAACGATGACCCCTCGAACGAAGTCGGCGCTCCTGCTTGCCTGCGCGCTCGTGATCGGCGTCTTGCTGGGCGCTCTGGCCTCCGGCGCGATGGTCAACCGGCGACTCGCGACGATTGCCGAACTTCGCACATCCCGCGGAATGGCCTTCGTGCTGGAGAGAGTCGTGCGGCCTGAGACGGAGGAGCAGCGGCGGGCGTTCCGCGACCTGATTGAGGAGTCCGCGCCGAATTATGCCGACGTGTTCGCGCGGACGGGTCGGGAGCTGACGGCTCTGAACGATTCGCTCCTGGCACGCGTGCGTCCGCTACTGACCCCGGAGCAGGCGGAGCGTCTGGAGAGTCACCTGAGGATGACGCGCGGGCGGCGGTTCGGTGGGGATCGAGACCGGGCTCGGCGTGGCAGGGAGGGCCCCAACCACCGCCGTTCCCGACCGCCCCCCGACGGCACAGACCCGGCCGACTCGGCGAGCACACGGTAGGCTCTCGGGTCGCCGGTCGTGGGCAGCGGGCGGCGGTCGATAGTTGAAAACCGTGGCACTTCGCCGTCGAAATCGGCCCGAACTCAAGCCGATATGATACTTTAGATGTAAATATATAACTAATGACGCAACAACATATTACGAACAATCCTATGATCGTGGCACAAGGTTCGCACACAAGACGGTTGATCCGATCCGTCTAGCGGGCAGCACGGGACGGATGGTCGCGCATCTGGATGTAGGAAACGACGCCATGTGGTCGAATCGTATACAGGTCGAGGGGAAGAGCGGACCGGGATTGGTGATGCCCGTGCTGTTTCCGTTCTTGGTGGCCACGGTCCTGGCCGTGTGGGCGCTGTACGGAAGTGCGTTGAATCGGACGGTGTCATCGATCAACGCGAGTTTTCCGACGAGTGAGTTCGTGGTTTCCCCCGACTCGATTCGAGGTTAGTGTTGTACCGATACTGCGAGTCCCCCGGCCGCACCCAGGGGGAGAGAGGCTGTAGGTGACGGTGAACGGAATTCGACGCATGAGATCGTGGCTGCTGCGCAGGTCGCGGGAATACGAATCGAGCGGACAGGCACTGGCTGAGGTAGCCATCGCACTCCCGATTCTGCTCCTGATGCTGGTGGGTATCTGGGAGTTTGCGCGTGCCTATCAGATCCAGCAGGTGGTGGTGAATGCGGCCCGGGAGGGAGCGCGCTCGGCCGTACTTCAGAATGTCGACTCGGACAGTGCTACAGTTATCACGAACGGCTACCTCGCGGGCGGTGGCATCGGCGGCGCCACGGTGACCATCACGGACCCGGACAATACGGGAGATCCGACGACGGTTCAGGTGTCGGTACCGTACCGGTTTGCGCTCATCGGTCCGCTCATCCGCCTGGCAACGGGTGGCAGCGGCGGCCCCGGAGACATCACGCTCCAATCGCAGGCCACCATGCGGCACGAGTAGCTGTCCAGCGGCCCGAGACGGGTCCGGCAGGCGCGCCCAGATGAACGCAGAGCCCGACCTTCGCACGGAGGCCGGGCTCTGCGTATTTCATCCGGGGCCGTACGGCCTGGCAGCCGGCGGTCCCGACCTACATGTCACGGATGACCTTTCCCATGCCGCCGCGTTCTTCCTCACCAACAGGCTCGTCGCCCGTGTTGATGAAGCTGTCTCCCGGTGAGTCCGTGTCGATGTTGCCCGTGATCGGCTTCTCGTTGCGCAGCATGTCCACGAAGGCCGGTAGCGCGTCGAACGGGAGAAATGTGCACGCCATCCGGCCGTCCTCGCTCCAGACGGGCGCGGGCGCGCTCACTCCTTCGGGTAGAAAGAAGAACACGAGTCGCAGATGATCGCCGAAGCAGGCGACGACACCACGCGCTCGCACATCCTGTCCGCCCCAGGTCGTTAAATGATCACCGAGCGTTACCCGGTACTTTTTTACGTCGAACACGTGCCTGGTCATCGAGAGCTCCCAGCAGCGGATTGCGGTGCGTCGGACAGCCACGAAGTTACTCGATGACGTCCGGAAAGCGAGGCCGTTCGGGTGCGGGTCAGCCGGTCAGGCGTTGTCTACGAGTTGCTGGAACTTCCTCGCCATCAGGGGACCCGCGCCCTCGTCCTCGTGCTTGAAAAAGACGAAAGCCCGATCCCATCCCGCGCCGCGCACGGCGGACACCCACCTCTCCAGTTCGCCCTCGTCATAGCCCGGTTGCCGCAGCCTTAGATAGCCGAGGGATCCCGTCGGCACGATGTCTGCCGGGCGCTCCTCCGTGTCCGCGGCGCAGAGCGTGGCACCATGGTTGGTCAGGCAGGCGATCACCTCAGGATCTGTCCAGGATTCGTGCCGGAACTCGAACGCGGCCCGACTTGGATCACCGAGTTGTCCGAGCAGGGCCTCGAGGCGATCGACGTCCTTTTTCATGTTCGGAGGAAGCTGGAACAGCACGGCTCCCAGCCGGTCGCCCAGACTGGCAGCCGAGCGCAAGAAGAAATCGACCTCGTCCTCGACGTCCTTGAGTCGCTTGAAATGCGTGATCCGTCGCGACGCTTTCAGGACGAACCGGAAGTTCTCGCCGACCTGGTCGGCCCATGACTCAAGAACGGACGGACTCGGCATCCGGTAGAAGGTGTTGTTGATCTCCACGGCCGGAAGCTGGTCCGCATACCACGCCAGCATTCTCGAAGCGGGCAGATCCTCAGGGTAGAACGGGCCCTTCCACTCCTTGTAACTGAAGCCGCTCGTACCCGCCATGACGTTCATCGCAAACCCCTAATCGGAGGAGAGTTGTCCGGCGAGTCGGGCGAGCGCCGCGGGCAGGTCGGGCCGGAGTTCGAGGACATCGAACAGCGGGTCGGATCCGAGCCGCTCGAGACGCCCCGGCATCGATCGGATCGTGTATTGCTCGATCCGCAGGCGACGCGTCACCTCCGTCCACTTCAAAGGTGCCGAGACGAGAGCTCCCGGAACCGGCCGGACGCTGAATGGGGCGGCAAGCAGTTGCCCCCGCC
>JAOTWC010000121.1 GCA_029863105.1 Gemmatimonadota bacterium
CCTCGACATCCCTGACCTCGATCCTCGATCCGAACCCGATGCGGTCCGCCGGGATCATGTCGAGATCGATCTCGGAAATCTCCGACAGGCGACGGGAGAGGTGATTGATCCTGGCCCGCACGAGTTGCTGCCGCTCGAGCGCCGCCTTGTATTCGGAGTTCTCGCGCAGGTCGCCCTGGGCGACAGCCGTTTCGATGTCGCGAGGCAGCGTGACGTTGAGTTCGTGAATCAGCGCCTCCACCTCGTTGTTCAGCTTGTTCTTCAGGTCTTCCAGCACGACGGATCTCCGGGACCGTAAAAAAAAGACCGCGGAGCAGAAACCTGCTTCGCGGGAAAACTGATGGAGGTGCCGGGAATCGCACCCGGGTCCGCGCATACTTCATCCCTGGCTTCTACGTGCGTATTCGAGGATTTGGTCTCACCGGACGCTGGGCTCCTCGGCGGCCCGCGACCAGCCAGTCATCGGGGCTCTCGCCCGATCTCGTCCTCCACGGCGATGACAACCGAGTTGGACCAGCCTGAATTATTGACGCCCAACCGCCTCGCCTCAGGCGGGCAAGACGGCGGACGGGTCACGTGTTAGTTACGCGGCCAAAGCCAAGTTGTCGTTGGCAATTCTAGGTTTTCCGGGGTTTAACGAGGTCCGGAGCCTCGGCACGCTTCCATGGATTCCACATACACGTCGAATCTGATTCACCCCCCAGTTTTCAAACAGCTACTCGTCACCTGTCCTGCGCGCAGTGCAAAAACGGGACCGCTCAGCGGCCCCGCATCCACGCTGGTAGAACACTACTCACCCCCGACCCGTTCCGTCAAACTGGCACTCCCGGCATGTCCGGCAGCCGCTTTGACAGACTTTCCGGCCGACCGGTATGTTGAAAGATTGGATGTTTCACCGAATTCCATCGGTCGCCGCATGCGGCCGTTCGTCTCGAGGAGGCGACATATATGAAGCTGCGTGAGTTTTTTTCCGCAGATGCCGTGGAGTTGGACCTGAAGGCCAGCACGAAGGACGAGGCGCTGCGCGAACTGGTCGCGCTGCTCGGTCTCGACGATCCGTCCGAGGCCATACTCGTCAAGATGTTGAGACGCCGCGAGAACCTCGGATCGACGGGGTTCGGCGGCGGAGTGGCCATTCCTCACTGCCGCTCGCTCGTGGTCAAGCGTCTGCGCGTGGCGTTCGGCCGAACGCAGGACGGATTGGTATGGGATGCAGTCGACGGCGGGCCGGTACGCTATTGTTTTCTGATCGTGGCACCACCGCTCGAGGTCACGAATCCGCAGTACCTTCCGGTGCTCGGAAAAATCGCTCAGTTCTGCAAGGACCCTGCGACCGTGGACCGGCTGGCCGGACTGGAGACCGCCACAGAGTTCCTCGATCTGCTCGAAGAGAAGGCCACCTGAGCGCCTCAGGCGTGGACCGGGACGCGTTCAGCCGTCCTGCGGTTCGCCGATCGCGACCCTCGCCGCCGGCCCGGGGACCCGTCCTCCGGCGGACCGTTCGGTCCAGCCGATTCCGTCGAGGTACTCAAGCATCGGGATCAGGTAGCGGCGCGTAACCCCGAGTGCCGTGCGGAAGTCTGCGGGCGAAGGCTCATCCAGCCGGCGCAGGACACCCAGCGCCGTGTCGCGCAATTCACGTTCCGCGGTCTCCGTCAGCAGCAGATCCGGTGTGATGCGCACGAGCGAACCGGATTCGACGAGCAGATTGAGCAGGTCGTTGACCAGCGGTCTCGGCACGGCGATGCTGGCCGCGAGGTCCGGCGGCGTGGGAGGCATCAGGCCTGCGCCGGATATCGCCTCCATCAGTGCGTCACGAGCGGCCACCTGGTCGTCCAGCAGCTCGACCTGGAATCCTGCGCTCCGCACCCGCGGTCCGTCGATCACGATCTCGCCACGGTCTGCCAGGCGGCGAATCGCTTCTTCGACGAGCTCGGCGGCCGCGTCTCTGCCGACGGCCGCTCGCAGAGCCTGAAGAGCCACGCCTGACTCCAGAGGCGTTTCGACATGCGCCCGGTCCAACCACGACAGCAGCTCCCCGCACATGCGGGTCAGCTGGTCCGGATCGAACCAGCGCTCACCGATGCGAACCGCCCGCCAGTCCTCCGGGAGAGCAGCCGGCGCGCGGTGCGGCATCGCCAGGCGGAGTTCGTCCACGGTATACCCTCGGGCGCCGGCAAGCCGAAGAGCTGCCGCTGCCGACTCCGCCGCACTCGGGCCCAGGCAGATCTCCCAGTCCTCCGTTCGATCCCGCCACTTTCTCGGCGGATCGAGTTCCCCGACCCGACCGCCGCCGAGCAGCTCGATGGGGGAATAGAATCGAAGGATGAACGGGTCGCCCGCCCGAGCAACGACAGGCGACTCACAGTCCAGCACCACACTTGCCGACTCGCCGGGCCCCAGCCCCCGTTCACGGGGCATCGCGACTCGGGCCATCGTCTCGCCGGTACCCAAGAACAGGCGCAGTCGCTGTCCGTGCTCCACCGGGCGGGTGTCGCCCGGCAGCAGCCTCAGCACGACGCCCAACCGGTGTACCGGCCGCCAGGCCGGATCGGAGACCAGCGTGTCACCGCGGACGACCTCGTCACGTGAGAGGCCGACAAGGCTGGCGGCACACCTGCGCCGCGGGCCCACTTCACGCTGCTCCTCGCCGTGCGCCTGGAGAGACCTCACCCGGGCCTCGCGATCAGCCGGAAGCACGCGTACCCGGGCTCCCGTTGCCACGGACCCGCTCCAGACCGTCCCCGTGACCACCGTGCCCGCCCCCGCAATCGTGAACGACCGATCGACCGGCAGGCGAAACACGGGATCGTCGGTCGGCACCGGCAGGTCCCTGGCCAGCCGCAGCAGCGCGCTGCGAAGCTCGTCCAGCCCGACTTCGCGGGTCGAGTCGACCCGGACGACCGGCCACCGCTGACCGATGATCTCCAGGACATCGTCCTGGGCCGCTGCCGCGGCGAGTTCGGCAAACTCCCCATCCACGCGATCGGCATGCGTCAGAGCGATCACGCCGGAGTGGAGCCCGAGAAGCGCCGCGATCTGGAGATGCTCCCGCGTCTGCGGCATCGGCCCCTCGTGGGCGGCTACCACCAGCAGCACCGCGTCGATCCCCGTGGAGCCGGCCAGCATGTTCGTCAGGAAATCGTGATGCCCGGGAACGTCGACGATACCGGCCCGCACATCCGGGGCGAGATCCAGATGCGCGAATCCGATGTCGATCGTCAGCCCCCGCTCCTTCTCCTCTCGCAGTCGGTCCGTATCAATCCCGGTCAGAGCGTGGACCAGTGTCGTCTTGCCATGGTCGACGTGGCCGGCCGTGCCCAGCACGAGGGAAGTCATCGGGCGGCGGTGGACAGGAAGTCGAGAGACCGGATGTGAGAACCTTCCGAGGCATGGTAGCGAATGAAATCGGCGAGCAACGCAATCTGGCTCGGGGACGGCCGGATGCCCGGGGCACCGGCCAAAAGCGATCTCAGATCCTCCACGTCTGCGGGCGCCAGCGCCCTGCCGCTCGGGGGACAATTCGCACAGCGCAGTCCGCCGGCCTGGAGGTCGAACCGTGCCGGCTGCCCGGCTCCCGGCGGGCGGCCGCAATCAATGCACACCTCCACCGCGGGAGCAAAGCCGAGCAGCGACACGAGCTGCCAGATTCGGGCGGCCGCCACGCCGTCGGATTGCTCGATGGGGGCCTGAACGAGGTGGTCGAGCGCATCGATCAGGGTGTCGAACAGCAGCGGGTCGGCTTCGCGCGGTGCGACACGCAAAACCAGTTCGCACAATACGGAAGCTCCGGCGAACCGAATCATGTCCAGGCCGAGCGACTGCCGTTCGCGGATCAGCTCAAAGCCCGACAGCGTGTGAAGATCCCGGTTCCGCTTCAGATAGAACGTCGCGGTACCTTCGGCGAAGGGTTCGAGCAGGCCGGAGAGCCGACTCTTGGGACGGAGCGCTCCGCGAGCGATCACGCTCAGCGGACCATGCGAGCGCGTGAGCAGGCGGAGGATCTTGCTCGAGTCGCTGTAGCGATGGACCTGGAGAACCACGGAACGGGTCGTGACGATCGGCACTCGGCCAAGCTACGCCGCCTCCTGAGGGCGGGCAATCAACATCCATGGCCGTCTGGCCTCACTGCAATTGCACGTCGGTGGATCCGAAGCCCGACGGCAGTTCGGCGATCGCATCTCCTTCGTTTGCGAGCAGCAGCAGTCGTCCGGGGGACGCGAACCGGAACGTCACACACAGTCGCCGACCGTCCGCCAGACCCGTCAGCGCCCAGCAGTCGACCCGGGCGCCGAATTGATCCCGGACGGACAGCTCCCGGAGTCCGCCCGCCGGCAAAGCAGGATCCACCACCTGCGCGTCCAGTGATATGAAGTCCGTCGTCGAAGTGACGTACGCGAGTCCGTCGGCCCCGGCCTCGATAGCGACGCCGTTGCCCCCGAGCGCAACGAATCCCGAAGCCGCCCTCGTCTGAACGTCGACGGTCACGATCCCGCCATCTCCATTCGGGCTAAACGTGATGGGATCAAACGTCCCGCCGAGCAGCACCACGAGCCGGCTGCCGATCCGCACCATGTCGATGGGATTCTGCGCCGCCGCGGGAAGGTCGATCGTCCCCGCAATCGCGCCCGCTTCGATCACGAATATTCTGCCGGGCCCGAGTGGCGCGAACGTGCCGCCGTCGTCATCGAGATTCGCGTCGAGGGCGAACAACGCGTCATCGATCGGGATCACGCGCTCGACGAACGCGCCCACGGCGGTTGCGATGCGGGACGCCTCGGCGTCTCCGGGGGAAGCCGCGTAGATCGCGTTACTGCCCCGCCCCGCGACGAACACGGTCGTACCCGTCGAATCGAACGTCGGCCTGGACGGATTCGCATCGATCCCTTCCGGAGCCGGGAACGCAGTCGCCTGAACGGCGCCGCTGGCCAGGTCGGCGAACAGCAGGCGGCTACCCCCGAACGAACTGACCGTGCTCACAGCCCTCGTGCGTGACGCGTCCACCGTAACGCCGTCAAACCCCGCGCCCAGATCGATCGCCGCTCCGTCGGCCGAGATCGACTCACCCACTGCGAATCCCGCGAGGGTCTGCCCGGTGGAATTCAACACGAGAACCTTGATGACCTGGCCCGAATCGGGAAACGGATCCGTGCCGGGAGCGGCGGGATCGCTGCCGCAGCCCGTCAGCGAAACGAGTACGAGGAAAACACGGGTAAGCCTGATTGTTGTCCGAAGCATGGGTTCGCCTTAGAAGAACTCCAGGGAGATGACGAGCTGACGTCCGGGCTCCGGAAAC
>JAOTWC010000122.1 GCA_029863105.1 Gemmatimonadota bacterium
CGACCACATCAGGAGGTGGCCGACCGTTCGCTCGAAGCTGTGCGACAGCGGCAGCCAGCTCAGGCACGTATCCGACTCGGAAATCGGGAGCACCGACTTCGCCTGGCGCACGTTGGCCGCGAGATTCCGATGGGTGAGCATCACGCCTTTCGGCTGGCCGGTCGTGCCGGACGTGTAGATGAGCGTCGCCAGATCCGTGGACTTGATTTTCCGAGCTTCGTCCTCGAACGCAGCAAACGCGGGCGAGACCCGGCCCGCCGCTTCCAGGTCCGCGAGAGACAGTACGTTCAGGCCCTTACCGGTTTCGCCCGCCAGGTCCGCCTGGTCGACGTCGAATACGACCACCGTCTCGAGGTTCTCCAACTCAGCGTGGATTTCGACGAGCTTTGCCAGTTGCCCGCCGTCGGCAGCAAACACCAGGCGCGAACCCGAATCTCGCAGGATGTGCGACACCTGGTCGGCCGGCAGAACCGGGTAGACGGTGACGGCCACCTGACGGCCCAGGAGAGCCGCCCAGTCCGCCAGGCCCCATTCCAGGCGCGTGTGCGACAGGATGGCCACCCGGTCGCCGGCCTCGCAGCCCACGGCGCGCAGACCCGCGGCGATCCTGCGGATGCGCTCGACGAGATCGGCACGGTCCAACTCTTCCCACCGCCCGTCCGGACGTCGCCGCGACGCCCCGACGCCCCGATAGTTCCGGGCGCTGGCAAAGAACAGGTCGGTGAGAGTTCCGGTGCCGAGACCCGGGAGCAGCGGTCCCGCGCGGTACCGGCCGCTACCGACGTCAGGCTTCATCGTCGGGACGGTTTTCCGTGATATCGGCAGATCGGAGTTCGTCCAGTGTCTGTCTGGCGTGCTCGACGTGACGCCCCGTCCCCGGAAGATGGCCCCCGGTTTCGAGGAACCGCTCGAGATGGGCGACGGCCTCGTCGCCGCAGCCCTTGTTGAGCAACAGGAACGCAATCCCGTAGTGAGCCCCGGCGCTCGTCGGGTCTTTCTCGAGCGCACGCTTGTACATCTTGACCGCTTCGTCCGTCACGCCCATCCGCGTATACACGACGGCCATCTGCTCGAGCGTTGCCACGTCGGTCGGGCTCTCCCGGAGCGCCAGCCGGAACGAGGTCAGCGCCTCGTGGAATCTCTCCTGCGACGCGAGCTCGAGGCCCTCGGAGTAGTAATCCGGATTCTCGTCCGTCGTCCCCGGGCGTCCGCCAAACAGATCCCAAATAGACATCGCTCAGCGCTCCTCGGATCCGGCTTCCGCGTCCCAGTCGAACGGCGGCGGTGCGGGCGGGATCACAGCGAGATTGTATGCGAACGCGGTGGCGGAGCCAAACAGAAAACCATATCCGAAGGCCCACATGCCCCCGATGAACGCTCCGGGTACCGAGACGGAGTAGCCGAACAGCACGGCCGCCAGGACCGGGACGTCCTCGGCGGCATACCCGCCGAGCAAGAGCAGCAAAGTGAGCACGAACACGCTGGCAGCCGTTACGTAGCCGCTGGCGATCGCAAACGCTCGGGTCTGTAGACGCATAGGCCTGGGGTCAAGGTTCGTAAGATACAGATCCTTGAAAACTAGACCGCCGGTTGGGAGGCGGCAAACTCGGCCGGGATCCCGTCAGGTTCGCACTCCCAGCCACGCCCGCGAGTCGGCGGCCAGTTCGCGGATCTGAACGGTGGCCGCGACCGCGCGGGAGACGTCCGGACCCGGCATGAGGATCAGCAGGCGACGGTCCGGGGCCAGAACCCTGGCTGCCTCCGCCAGGTCCAGGGCGGCCTCTCCTGACATGATCACGCCATCCACGCGGGCGGAACGCAGGGGCAGCGGTCCCCCCACCACGGGCACGATGCAGTGAACGCGCTCGTGGATCGGCACCTGGGGGGCGGCATAGCTGATGACCCAGGCGTCCGGCCGGAGCTCCGCCAGCCGGTTGGCGAGCGACGGGAGTCCCTGTCCCACCAGAAGTACTTCCGGACCGGCCGGAGGTCCGAGCAAGGCCGACGACATGTCGGCCACATCGCCCGCCACCGCCACCGGATCTCCAGCCTGTTCCGCCGCGGATCCGAGGAGATGAACGACGCCGTCCACGATCGGATGGCGGTCTTCGCAGTTGGGGCAGTCCAGGCGGCCGGCGACGATCCGGCGGCCTTCCATCTGATCGACCAGGCCGATCAATCCGTAGTCACATCCGCAGCGAGGGCACGCGAGAACTTCCGTCAGCTCCAGTCTCACCGACGATCAGGACAGTGCGAGGCGCAGAAACTCGTCCCGGGTGCGCTGATCCGTCCGGAATCGGCCGCGCACGGCACTCGTGATCGTACGGCTGTTCTGCTTCTCCACGCCCCGCATCATCATGCACAGATGATCCGCCTCGATCACGACACCCACGCCGTCTGGTTCCAGGGCGTCCTGGATCGCATCGGCGATCTGGTCGGTGAGCCGCTCCTGGACCTGCAGGCGGCGGGCGAACACTTCCACGACCCGAGCGACTTTGCTCAGTCCGAGCAGACGGCCATTCGAAATGTAAGCTACATGGGCCTTTCCATAGAACGGCAGCATGTGGTGCTCGCACAGAGAATACAGCTCGATGTCGCGCACGAGGATCATGTTGTCGTGGTCCTCCGTGAACACGCCGTCGCCAATCGCTTCGTCCACCGTCGTCCGGTATCCGCGGGTCAGCCACTGCAGCGACTCCGCGACCCGTCGCGGCGTGCCGACCAGGCCGGGGGCGGACAGGTCGAGACCCAGTCTCCGCAGCTGCTCCGCCACCAGGTCCTCGAACGGGACCTGGCGCAGATCGGCACCGGCGTTCGTCGTATCGGGCATCGTCATCCTCCCCGGTATTCGGCCGAGTTTCGTTCCGTTTCCCACAGGCGGACGCTCGCCAGCCGGGCGCCGTCTATCCTGCCGGCCAGCCGGTTCCAGATCGCTACGGCGAGATTCTCGGTCGTGGGCACCACGTCGGCCAGCCACTCGACGTCCACGTTCAGATTTGCATGGTCCAGGTCCGCGAGCACCTCATCCTCCAGCAGGCCTTTCAGCCTGCGCAGGTCCATCACGTAGCCCACCTGCGGATCGATCTCCCCCTCGACAGTGACCTCGAGTTCGTAATTGTGCCCGTGGCCGTGCGGGTTCGAACAGGCCCCGTAAATCGACCGGTTCTGCTCGTCATCGAGGTCGGAGTTGTACACCCGGTGACCCGCACAGAAGTGAACGCGCCGCGTAACGCGAGCGATTGGCATTGTCCTTCTCCCTGGTTCCTTCAGGAAAAAAGAAGGGGCGATCCACAAGGGATCACCCCAACAGCTGACGTGAGGGGGTTTTTGAGACCGCCGATAGACGGTTGCCCATCCTCCCGGGTCTTCGCCGTCCCCGCAGGGCATGGCGTCCGCCGGAAGATCAAAGGCTTGAAACCCGAGCGTTGGCTCAAAACGTTCTCACATCCGCCAACAAAAATCTACGCAGGCCTGGTCGGGCGAGCAATGAACACAGCGCATTCGTTGGATGGGAGGCGCCTCCAGCATATGTTCGATGCCGACCCGAAACCGAGGATATTTCATGTCTCCCCGACGTCTCAATCGTGTGTCCGCCCGACTCCTGCCCGCCCTGTGCCTCGTCCTTGCCGCAGGTTGCACCCGCAACCCCGCACCCGAGGCCGGGGTTCCGGCTGCTCCACCGGCGCCATCGGTAGATCCGCTGCCCCGCGTGTCGCCGGTCGATGCGCTCCCGGAACCGGGTGTTGAGCTCCGGAGTTCTGCGGAACGCGCGCGACTGGACGTTACGCACTATGACCTGGCGATCGATCTCAGGCAGCTGGCGGACAGCGTGATGCGGGCGGTGGCCCGAATCGACGTCAGGCCGGCAGCCGGGACCGACCGGATCGACCTGGACTTCGTCGGGTTGACAGTGGACTCGGTACGAGTCGATGGAGTGGACGCCCCCTTCTCCCAGGGACCCGCCATTCTGCGGATTCAGCCAGCAAGGCCGTTCGGAGAGTCGGTGGCGCTGGAAGTGTACTACGGCGGCCGGCCGCTGGATGGGCTGTTCATCGGGCCCGACCCGGCCGGCGACCTGACGGCGTTTGCCGACAACTGGCCGAACCGCGCCCGCTGGTGGTTTCCGGCGAACGACTTCCCGGCCGACAAGGCGACGGCCGAGTTCACCGTCCGCGTGCCCCCCGGCTACTCCGCAATTGCCAACGGCCGGCTGATCAGCGGCGAGGACGATACGTGGCGCTGGCGGACGGACGTGGAGCTTCCTGCCTACACGCTGGTCATCGGTGTGGCGAAGTTCGAGCGGGCGACGATCGGGGACGGCGCGTGCGGGCTGGCACCGGCCGCGGCGGACGGTGCGTGCGCGGAGGTCTCCATCTGGGCGCTCAGCGGCAGCGGCGCGTATGGACAGCGGCGGTTTTCGCGTGGCGCGGACATGCTCGACTACTACGCGGAGCTGTTCGGGCCCTATCCGTACGAGAAGCTCGCTCACGTGCAGTCGTCCACCCGGTTCGGCGGGATGGAGAACTCCAGCGCGATCTTCTACGCCATGGGGGGCTGGGCCGAGGAACGGATGGGTGAGGGCGTGATCGCCCACGAGACCGTGCACCAGTGGTTCGGAGACAGCGTGACGCCCGCCGAGTGGTCCCATCTGTGGGTGAGCGAGGGCTTCGCGACTTATTTCGGCGCCGTGTACATGGAAGCGCGGGACGGCGGCGGCGCTCTCCGGCAGGCGATGGAGCGCGGTCGCAGAGCCGTTGTCGGATCAGATGCCTCGAATCGCCCCGTCGTCGACGAGCGCCCCGACCTGTTCGGGCTGCTGAACTCAAACAGCTACCCGAAGGGCGCGTGGATCCTTCACATGCTCCGCAGTCTGATCGGCGACGAGGCATTCTTCGGCGCCGTGAGGGCCTATTACGCCGAGCACGAGAACGGCGTCGCGGACACCGAGGATGTCCGACGGGCGATGGAAGACGGCTCGGGTCGTGAGCTCGGCTGGTTCTTCCGACAGTGGGCCTATTCGCCCGGGTTCCCCAGGCTCCGTGCGTCGGTAATCCAGCATGGGGACGAGACGGTGATCACCGTCGACCAGGTCCAGCCCGATGAGTGGCCGACATTCCGCGGTGCCTGGCTGGACCTCGACATCACCTGGGACTCGGGCAACGTCGAGCGCGTAGGGTTGTGGCTGACGTCTCGGTCGAACGAACTGCGTGTGCCGTCGAAAGGTCCGGTGACCGGAATCGAGCTCGATCCGGACGTGAAGCTGCTGATCGAGGTGCTCGAAAACG
>JAOTWC010000139.1 GCA_029863105.1 Gemmatimonadota bacterium
CCTTGAAGCTGACGTTTCTCGGCACCGGAACTTCGTTTGGAGTCCCTGTCGTCGGCTGTCGCTGCCCGGTCTGCCGGTCGGACGACACCCGCAATCGTCGGGGTCGACATGGACTGCTGCTCGAAGATGTGGCGGGCACGCTGCTGATCGATACGCCGCCGGAACTCCGCCTCCAATTGCTGGCGGCCGACGTGTCGCACGTGGACGCAGTGTTTCTGACCCATCCACATGCCGACCACGTGCACGGCATCGACGACCTTCGCGTATTCTCGGCCCACGGGCGTTCTTCTCTACCGGTCCACGTGGCGGCGGAGTACGAAATGGAGCTGCACGACCGGTTTTCCTATTTCCTCTCCCAGGACGCGGTCAGCGGGCCTGGAACGACGATACCCGGTGTGGAGCTGCGGCTGTTCGAGGATCGGGAGCGCATCGATCCGGCCGGGATTGCCATGCAGGTCATCGGATTTCCGCACGGTACGTTTCGCAGCTACGGGTTCAGAACGGGTCTCCTGGCGGTGGTTGTCGACGCCAAGCGCGTACCGGACGATGCCTGGGAGCTGCTGGAAGGCGTTGAGACGCTCGTGATCAACGCTCTGTGGTTCGGGAAACCGCACCCGACACATTTCACGATCGAAGAGGCCGTAGCGATCGGAGAGAGAATCGGAGCGTCTCGCACGTTTCTCACACACCTCACACACGATGTCGATCACGCCGACGCGGACCGGCGACTTCCCGACGGAGTGCAGCCGGCCTACGACGGCCTGACGATAGAGGTGTAGGTGGAGCGAATCCGGAACTTCTCGATCATCGCCCACATCGACCATGGGAAGTCGACGCTCGCCGACCGCCTTCTCGAGCACACGGGCGCGGTCGAACGACGGCTGATGAAGGATCAGGTGCTCGACTCCATGGACCTGGAACGCGAGCGGGGCATCACGATCAAGCTCAACGCGATTCGTCTGGCGTATCAAGCTGTCGATGGCCTGGAGTACGAACTCAACCTGATCGATACTCCCGGGCATGTCGACTTCACGTACGAAGTCAGCCGCAGCCTTGAGGCCTGCGAAGGCGCGTTGTTGATCGTGGATGCCAGTCAGGGAGTCGAGGCGCAGACGATTTCCAACCTGTTTCTGGCCGTGAACGCGGGCCTCGAAATCGTCCCCGTAATCAACAAGATCGACCTACCGGCGGCCGAGCCCGAGCGGCGACGGGACGAGATCTGTGAACTGATGGGAATCGACCCCGATGACGTTCTGCTGGTGTCCGCCAAGACCGGCGAAGGCGTAAAAGCCGTGCTGGAGGCGATCATCGCGCGGATCCCGCCTCCGAGGGGCGATCCCGAAGCGCCGTTGCGGGCCCTGATCTTCGATTCGCTGTACGACAAGTACCGCGGTGCCGTGCCGTTTGTCCGCGTAGTGGACGGCTCGCTCCGCAGGGGCCAGCGGATCGGGTTCGGGGCCGGTAAGGCGGAATACGAGGTCGGAGAAGTGGGGTACATGCGGCTCGGCTACAAGCCCACCGGTGTCCTGCATACGGGAGAAGTCGGCTACCTGACCGCGCAGATCAAAAAGATCTCCGACACCAAGGTCGGCGATACCCTGCTGGATGCGGATGATCGAGCGACGGAGCTGCTCCCCGGTTACCAGGAGGCCCAACCGGTCGTATTCGCCGGAATGTACCCGTCCGACTCGGACCAATTCGAGGAACTGCGTGATGCCCTCGAGCGCCTGCAGCTCAACGATGCCAGCTTGCACTACGAGCCCGAGACGTCGCAGGCCCTCGGTTTCGGGTTCCGCTGCGGGTTTCTGGGCCTGCTTCACATGGAGATCGTTCAGGAACGTCTCGAACGAGAGTTCGACCTGGACCTTGTGACCACGATCCCCAACGTGGAGTACCGAGTGACGCTTACCAACGGCGAATCCGTGCGCGTCGAGAATCCTAGCCGAATGCCTGAGCGCGGTCGGATCGAGACGATCGCTGAGCCATTCGTGCACGTCCACATCGTATCGCCAGCCGAATATATCGGCGGAATCCAGGCTCTGTGCCATGACAGGCGCGGTGAGTATACGACGCTGCAATACCTGGATTCGAACCGCGTCGAAATGCGCTATGACATTCCGCTGGCGGAAATCGTCCTCGACTTCTACGACCGCCTCAAGTCCATATCGCGGGGATACGCTGCTCTCGATTATGAACTGGCCGGGTATCGGGTGTCCGACCTCGTCAAACTGGACATCCTGCTCAACGGTGATCCAGTCGACGCGCTGAGCGTGATCGTGCACCGGGACGAATCCTACGAGTACGGTCGGAAGATCGCGTCCAAACTCAAGGAGCTGATCCCCAGGCAGCTATTCGAGGTCGCCATTCAAGCAGCGATCGGAAAGGACGTCATAGCGCGTACGAGCGTCAAGGCGATGCGGAAGAACGTCACGGCGAAATGCTACGGCGGGGATATCACGCGGAAGCGCAAGCTGCTGGAAAAACAAAAGGAAGGTAAGCGCCGCATGAAGCTGGTGGGGTCGGTGGAGATTCCGCAGGAAGCATTTCTGGCCGTCCTGCAGGTCGGCGACTGACGGCGCCGGACACCGAGCCGCCGAGATGAACCGTCTGGTCGTGCGTGCACCGAACCACCTCGGAGAGTTGATTCTGTCGGTTCCCGCCCTGCAGCGCGCCGCGACTGATGAAGCGGCAGCCGGACGATCACCTCCCATCGTTCAGATTGTGTCGTGGCTCGCGCCTCTGCTCCGTTGGGCCGTGACGGGAGCCGAGGTGCTGCCCCTGGACAATCGGCGCGCCTGTCGACGCGCTGCCCGGGCGATCCGTATCGCTGCCGACGGATTCTCGATCCGGGGGGTCACTCTGACGCCGTCCTTCAGTTCCGCATTCATCCTGCGGCTCGCCGGCGTGACTTCGCTGCGGGGCACCGCAGGAGACTTCCGGACCTGGTTGCTGACGGACGCCGTTGATCGCGCGCCGCTGCTCGCGGGTCACCGCGTGGACGAGTATCTGTCGCTGCTCGGATACGACAGGGCGGCGGAGCCGGCGCGTCCCGCTCTCGGCGACACCGCCGTGGCAAGGACGGCGTGGGACTCAGCCGAACGCCGACTCGGGATCTCGGGTGCGATGAGAGGCCAGCGCGTGGTTGGCCTGTTCCCCGGAGCCAACGGACATGCCAGGCGCTGGCCGGCCACCCGGTTCGAGGATCTCGCCGACCGGTTGTCCGCAGTGGCGGGTCGCACCCTCGTATTCGGCGGGACAAGTGACCGGCCACTCACCGAGCGCGTGGCGGCGAGGGCGGGCAAGGGCGGCATCGACCTGGGAGGCCGGACGTCGCTGATGGAGTTGGCCGGGGGGCTCCTGTCATGCGATCTTCTGATAACTAACGACACGGGTCCGATGCACCTCGCAGCGGCCCTCGGCGTGCCGGTTCTCGCCCTCGAGGGACCGGCGGACATTCGCCAGACGCGACCGTTGGGCGCCAGGGTGCGGCTGCTCGGCAGGTTCGACCTGCCATGCGTTCCGTGCGTCAGGAACGAGTGCCCCCGGACGGGGGTCGGGTACGAACTCGCGGAGGCCCGGGGAGAGTGCCTGCGGCTCATCGAGGTGCGGGAGGTAGAAGCGGCGGCGTTGGCCATGTTGAACGAGGAGTCGGCGTGAGCGAGCAACGATACATCGTCGGAGTCGACCTGGGCGGAACGTCCATCAACGTCGGGGTCGTGTCCTACGACGGCTCGCGGGTCCTGGCCATGCGATCGTCACCGACCGGCGCCGATAAGGGTCCCAAGCACGTGGTCGACAGAATCCTGATGATGATTCGAGAGGCGATGGCGGATGCCGCGCGCGAGGCGGACATTGCGCCGGAGGGATTCATCGGCATCGGGCTCGGATCGCCAGGTCCACTCGACCGGGCAACGGGGACGGTCATCGAAACGCCCAACCTCGGTTGGCGGAACTTTCCACTCCGCGACCTCGTGGCCAACGCGATCGGTCTACCTGCGGAGCTGGACAACGACGCGAACGCCGCGACCCTCGGCGAATGGTGGGTCGGGTCGGCGAAGGGAGTCGACAACGTCGTCGGTGTCACGCTGGGCACCGGGATTGGCGGCGGTATCGTCCTCGGCGGTCAGGTATTCCACGGTGTCAGCGATGTCGCCGGCGAAATCGGGCACATGTCGATCGATTCCACGGGTCGCCTGTGCAAGTGCGGCAACTACGGGTGCCTTGAGGCATACGCCTCGGGTCCCGCGATCGCCGCGCGGGCCCTCGAAGGACTGCGGACGGGGGAGGAGAGCCTGCTGCCGTCGATCGTGGATGGTGACGTGTCGAAGATTACGGCTGAGACGGTCTACGAGGGTATAGTGGCCGGAGACCCGTATGCCAAGGAAGTGATGCGCGATACGGCCAAGTTCCTGGGCGCGGGAATCGCGAACCTGATCAACCTGCTCAATCCCGAGATCGTGGTTATCTCGGGTGGCGTCACCCGGGCGGGAGACCATCTGCTGGAACCTCTCCGCCATGAAGTGCGGCGCCGCGCGTTTCGTCGTGCCTTCGAAGCCTGCCGGATCGTTACGAGCGAGCTCGGCAACCAGGCCGGCGTGATCGGGGCGGCCTGCGTATTTCGCCGCGTGCGCTTCGGAGATCTCTGACGTGCCACGGCTCGGGATGTTGGGCACCTTCGTGTGGGATCGCATACACGCGCCGGGTGGTGGTGAGAAGCCGCACGAAGACTGGGGCGGACTCACGTATTCGCTGGAGGCCTTCACGGCTGCGCGCGACGATGAGTGGCGCTGCATTCCGATCGCCAAGATCGGCTGTGACGCGTTCGATCAGATTGTCGATCGCGTATCCGGTCTCGAGGGCGTCGAGTCCATCGACGCGCTGACAAAGGTGCCGGAGCCGAACAACCGGGTCGACCTGT
>JAOTWC010000123.1 GCA_029863105.1 Gemmatimonadota bacterium
TCTGTCATCTCCCCATTCGCCACTCGCCGGCTTGATCGTCACGAACCCGCGCGCCATCATACGGAGGGGTGTGGAGGGGGCGCGGGTCATGAGTCATCGAGTTCGGCAGAGAATCGTTCTGGTTCTGCTCGCCGCCGTGTTCGCCATTGGGTTGACGTTCGCCACGGTCGAGCTTCCCTATCTCGTCGATGACGTCCTCCAGACCTCGGTCACCACGCCGGGTCTCGATTCGCACGCCGATGAGATAAGCCGGCTCAAGACCGAGCTGTTCATCTCCCACTTTCATCTACGCGCGATCGGCTACGTCTGCTTCGCGCTGCTGGTGCTAGCGATCGTGGTAGGGTTCGCCACGCGCAGGACCGAATTGGCCGCGGTCGGCGCGCTCGGATTCATGCTCCCCGTGTTCGCGCAGTTCGCGGGCGTCATGTTCTTCCTCGCCGGCCTGGGCATGCTCAACCTCCTCTGGCTCCCGGTTCTCGACGTCTCGTTCGAGCTGTCCCGGCTGGGTCTCGTCGTCCGCGCGCCGTACGACCTGCTCATGTGGCTGTTCCGGCAGGTGGGGATCGACGGCTACTGGCCGACGGTCTACCTCTTCCTGGGGAGCGGGCTGCTGCTCTTCTTCCTCGGCACTTTCGCCTGGCTGTCAGCTCGAGCCCGCGAACAGGATGTGGCCGACTTCTGGGTGTACCGCATCTCTCGGCACCCTCAGTACCTGGGCTGGATTCTCTGGAGCTACGGTGTCTACCTGCTGCTCCTCAGAAACCTGTACCCCAAGCGATCCTGGGGTATCGATGCCAGCCTGCCGTGGCTCGTCTCCACGCTGATCATCATCGGCGTGGCCATGATGGAAGAGCTGCACATGCGGCAGAAGTTCGGCGCGGCGTACGAGGCATATCGCCGCAGGGCACCGTTCCTGCTCCCCGTGCCGAAGTTCGTCGCCACCCTGTTCACCCTTCCAAGCCGCCTGCTTTTCAGGAAGAACACGCCTGAGCGGAAGCGGGAGGTGGCGGTCGTCATGTCACTCTACGCGGTCGTCTTGATCGCGATCTCCGCCCTCGCCTACGGAGGCGGGTGGACCAGGACCATATCCATCCTCAGCCCGTCCGGCCGGGATACCAAGATGGAGCGGCTGGCGACCCAGCTGGTGGAGGAGCCCAACCGACGGAGCAAATACTTCATCGCGCTGCGCCTGGCCGCCTTCGGAGACCCGGCCGTAGACCACTTGGCACCGCTCCTCCGACACGAGGACGCCGAAGTCCGGAGAAACGCCGCCGACATGCTGGGAAGAATCCCATCCGCGAGGGCCGTGCCCGCCCTGGTGAGCGCGCTGAACGATTCCCTGTCCGACGTCCGCGGCAGGGCGGCCTCCGCTCTTGGTGTCATTGGCTCTGCGGAAGCCGTAGAGCCGCTGCTCGACATGACCGGCGATTCGGAGGCGTGGGTCCGGAGCGCCGTGATGCGCTCCCTCGCCCGCCTCGGCGCAACCGATCTGCTCCCGTCGGCCGCACAGGCGGTGAACAGCCCGGATATGTGGTTCCGCGCCTCCGCGGTCGAATCGGTGGGGATCTTGGGATCGGAACGCGGACTGCCACTGGTGCTCGGGGCACTGCGCGACGAGGAGCCGCACGTACGCCGGTCGGCCGTGGTGGCCGCCCTCCTCATCGGCTCGCCGTTGGCGTGCGACGCCCTCGCCGAGGCGTCGAGCGACGACGATTGGGAAGTGCGGATCTACGCGGCCGAGACGCGGCGGCGGCTCGACTGTCCACGGTAGTCGCGCGCTCAGTCGCGCAGCACCGCCGGCAGCTGCTCCGGGGGGATCAACGCTTCGTTGGTGACGGCCGCGACCTTCCAGCCGTCCGGCTGCCGGATCATGAGAAAGAAGTCCACACCCTCCTGCGGCGGGCGCGGCGAGCCCGGAATGTGCGCCGCGTAGCGCACCCACACCTGCGCCATGTCTCGAATCACGGTCGTGTGAATCCGGAGGATCGTCTCGCTGAATCCCGACTGCTGCACGTCCGGCCGGTCGGCGAACGTGATGAAGTCGTTCAGGAACCCGTCCACGTCGAACACGCTGGTCGCGTTCCGCCCCGTGCGCAGCACGATCACCGCCTGCTCGTGAAACAGCGCGCGGACGTCGTCCCAGTTCGGCGGACTCCCGGGCTCCCAGCTGACGAGGCCGTAGAGCTCCCGGATGACCGCCTCCGGGGCAGGGATCGAGTCGGCCGGCAAACCGGCGGGCTGTTGGGCCGACAGCGAATCGGCGGTGCCCGCCACAGCGAGCAACCCCGCCAGCAGGAACGCCCATCCGGCGCGGTGCATGTATTCCTCCTCTCGAAGCTCGATCGGCGCGACGTTCAGCATCCCTTCAAGTATTTCATGCGAAACCGCAGATGGCCGCCGGCATCCAGTAGTTGCGGCCTGGTGAAGCGCGTCGCCGCACGTCCTTGGAGAACGGGCGGCTCACCTTCCTCGCACCAGTGGTCGGCGGGTTGCTCCGGCCTGAGGAGCAGGGCATCCGGCTCCGCGGCAACCACGTACCATCCGGCGTCGTCCATCTCGATGATGTCGCCACCCTGCACGGTGATGATCGGGAACCCTCCGCCAGGCCCCCGGCGGAGCCAGACGTCGGTTGGCCAGGGGCCCGGGGGCAGGCGGATCCAGCCGTCCTGCTCCGCTGCCAGCGTCTGGTGGAAGTACGGACCGTAGCCCCAGTCCTGCAGGAAGAGATCGGGGACGAACGTCGTACTCACGAACCGACCCATCGCTCGGAAGTGTGCGCTCAAGCCTCGACCGGGCGTAGCGACCACCACCAGGACACCGACGCGGCCGGACACCTCGCTCGGCAACTGATACAGGTCGTACCCCGCCACTTTCGGGCCGAGGGAGCGAGCGTGGCATGCCGCGAGCGTCGCGGGGTCGGTACACAATTCGCCGAGCCGGTTCTCGTTCTCGAGCCAGCGGACATCGACGGGATCGAACAGCCCCACCCAGGCACGAAAGCCCTCCTGTGCCCTCGCGGTGGCGGTCAGGCCACACAACACCGTTAGGGCGACGACCCACGTCGTGACTCGGCTCATTCTCGTTTCTCCAGAGCCGCTACACGCGCAGCGCGCGCTCGCGGATCTTGGCGCCAAGCTCCTGGAGTTGCTCTTTGGTGTGACCCTCGAAGCGACGCGCACACACGGCACCATAGGCGGTGCAGAGCGACCGGCACGCAGGCCCACGGACGGTCTGGTCGGCCACCTCGAACAGCACGTGGTCTTCCTTCTGAATATGGCCGCGGATCAGGTTCACGTAGCCCATGGCTGCGTTGCGCAGGGTTGCCTGGGCTTCGGCGTCAGCGGCGCGCGCGCCGTCCAGCGCGCCCGCCATGTGCCGGGCGAGGGCCCGCCCCTGCTGATGCTCCTGCAACATGACCGCGATCGGGCCGTGGTCCCGGGGCATGCCCGCCGCCTCCAGCTCGGGAAACAGCAGGTCCTCTTCCTTGCCATGGTGGCAAGCGTCCGCGAAGAGGCGGATGAACGTCACGCAATCGGCAAACGCGTCCACGTCCCACCGGCCCTCCTCGGCGGCGCGCACCAACACAGCCAGTGCGTTGGCGACCTCGAGAATGTGCTGGTGTTCCGCCCGGAGGCGGGAGGTGGCGGTTTCGGCTGCGGGGTCGGGCATGGTGAAGCCTCGTTCGGCGAGCGACGCGCCGTGAGCCGACGTGGAGGGAGATTCCCCCGGCCGTTCCAGGCGCCGGTCAGGCGTAACATATCATAGTGGGCCGCTGGGAGATCGTGCCCTTCAATGGGTCGTTCGTTGCCGCTCCCCCTCTTTCCCGCCCGGGACCTCCTCCTGCCGCGGCCGCCCCTATGCTTGGAACCCTGCTGACCGCGACGCCGACCACGACGCCGTAACCCAATGCCGCCAATCGCCTTACAGTGCCTCGCAGCGCCGTTTCAGGTGGCTCACATCGAAATTCGATCGGGTCAAACCGAAATCCGGACGGGTCAAACCGAAATCCGGATGAGGCGATCGGAAGGTCGGATGCGGCGATCCGAATCCCGGGTGTGCCGACCGGGTCTCGGGAACGGTCGGCCGATTTGGGACGGGGCGGTCGGAGTATTGGCTGCCACAATTCCGAATGCCGGTCCTGCCGATACGAGTTCGGCGCGCGCCGAGCGGAATGGTGGAACTGGCAGCCCGAGCGCCGGGCGTGGCGATCCGCGTTCTGGGCATGGCGATCCGCGCACGGCCAGTGCGATCGGAACCCCGGGTGCGGCGAGCCGGAGCCCGGCCGGCGCAATCCACGATCCGGGTGCACTGACCGCGTGCCGGACATGCCGACCCGAGAACCGGACAATGCGATCGCCGTTTCGGGCTTGCCGACCCGAATCCCAGTTGGGTCTGTTCGAGTTCCCCACGCGGCAATCGCAATTCGGAACACGCCACGCCGCATTTGGGGGCGATCGGCCGGAATTGGGTTCGATCCTTCCGACATCGAGTGCGATCGGGGAGCGGTTGCGGCTTCCCTCCGCGGGGCCGGCGAGATCCGAGGTAGCGGTGCCCCCCGGTCAGGTCGGACTACGAACGGACGTGTTGGTTGAAGAACGCGATCGTCCGCTCCCAGGCCAGCTTGGCCGCCGCCTCATCGTACCGCGGCGTCGTGTCGTTGTTGAAGCCATGCTGGGTGCCCGGATTGAGGTGGCGCTGATAGTCGACGCCCGCCGCCTGCAGTGCGTTCTCGTAGTCGGGCCAGCTCGCGTTGATCCGCGGATCGTTCTCAGCGGACTGCACCAGCAGGGGACAGCGGATCTTCGACACGTCCTCCAGGTTGGGTGCTGACCCGTAGAACGGCACCCCGGCCATCAGGTCCGCCCCCAGCCGAGTCGCGAGATAGTTCACCATACCACCGCCGTAGCAGAACCCCACCGCACCGATCCGGCCGGTGCACTCCGGCCGGCCCCGAAGGAAGGCGGCTGCCGCGACGAAGTCCTCCCGCGTCTTCGCCTGGTCGAGCTGCCGGAACAGCTGCCGGGCGTCGTCTTCCGTACCCGGGTAGCCACCGAGCGGAAAGAGCGCGTCCGGCGCGAACGCCACGAAGTTATCGACGGCCAGCCGCCGGGCGATGTCCTCGATGTGCGGGTTGAGGCCCCGGTTCTCGTGTATCACCAGGATGCCCGGAAGCCGGCCGGTGGCGCCGGCGGGTTTGACGAAGTACCCTCGCCCCCGCTCGTAGCCGTCCGGCGAAT
>JAOTWC010000124.1 GCA_029863105.1 Gemmatimonadota bacterium
CAACTTTCGGCGAGGCGTCGGGACCCAAGGCCGATCGCTTCGTGTAGAACTCCGACAGCATGAACCTTGCAGTCGAGGGGACTCGGCCACTCCGTTCTTGGGGACGGGAACGGGCCGATCGACCAACATTCTGGGGGCAACTATGAGGTTCCAGGTCTCGGGGCGCATACTGATGGCCCTGCCGCTGATCGCGCTTTCCGCCGCGGCTTGCTCAAAAACCAACGTGAGTCGGATTGATCCAGCAAGCGTTACCGATCTTTCGGGTCGCTGGAACGATACGGATTCGCGTCTCGTCGCGGACGAACTCATCTATCAGAGCCTCACCGGCCAGTGGCTCGCCCGGTACGCGGATGCGCAGGGCGGAGAGGCGCCTTCGGTGATCGTCGGGACGTTTCGCAACCGTTCGACGGAGCATATCCCCGTCGGGACCTTCGTCGGCGATCTGGAACGGGCGTTCGTGAACAGCGGCGCGGTCACCCTGGTAGCCGGGGGAGCCGAGCGCGCCGAACTGCGCGATGAACGTGATGATCAGCAGGTCAACGCCAGATCCGACACCCGCGCCAGCCTCGGTCAGGAACTGGGGGCTCAGTTCATTCTCCAGGGCGAGATCCAATCGATCGAGGATCAGGAAACGTCTCGCAGGGTCGGATCGCGGAGCGAGAAGATCGTCTTCTACCAGGTCGACGCGCGGCTGGTGGATCTGGAGAGCAACATCGTCGTGTGGGCCGGACAGCACAAAATCAAGAAGTACATCGAGCGCCCGCCGCTCGGACTCTGACGGAGAACACAAATGAACACATTGAGCATGCACCCCAGCCGCTTCCTGCGACTGAGCACCCTGTTCGCCGGGCTGGTGGTGCTCAGCGCCTGCGCGACCAAGCACATCGATGAGCCACCGATCCTGGTCAACGGTGACCGTGTCGACGATGGCTCGGTCACGGTATACGAAACGGCGGACCGTGCCGAGGCGGCACGTGAGCAGGCTGCCGCGGATCGCTCCGCGATCGAAGCGGAGGCACTGGCGGATTGCGTGCCCGAGGTATGTGATGCCGTCGTCCGTCGCGAAGTCTGGCTGGGTATGAACGAAACCCAGGTGATGGCCGCGACAGGCACGACCGAGCGCGCCTGGTCTGTGCGACGGGCCGGGGCATCGGTGGTCATGACTCCGCGCGACACGCATATGGCGCCCTCCGACGCCATCGGGAACCTCGCGATGGTGCAGTTGGCCGACAACGCCGTGGCGCGATACGGCTATCGGGAGCCGCAGGGGATGCGGGTGGTGACATCTCCCGACCAGGCCTCCACGGAAGGCAGGGCGGCTGCGATGGCGGAGGCTCTGATCCAGGAAGGCGACCGCCTGGCGGCAGTCGGGGATCTGGATGCGGCGCTTGATCGCTATGACCGGGCCAGCGTGCTGGCACCCGATGATCCACTCGTGGATTACCGGATTGCCACCGTCCTCGACAAGGCCCTGCGGCCGATCGAGGCCCAGGTGCAGTACGAACTGTTCCTGCATCGGTTGGATCTCGAGCGGATCGAAGCCCAGGGCAATGCCGACGCGAAGTTGGCCGAGGCGATAGCGCTGGCCCAGCAGCGAATCATCGTACTCGAACGCAACCGGTAACGTCATGTTTCGCCGGGCCGCCGTCGTCGGACTGTGCCTGGCCACGGCGGGTTGCGGCCTGCTCGGGCCCCGTACCAGGGGGCCCGACGGGCTGTCTGTCTACGATGGGGATCTCCGTCGTTTGGTCAGGCAGTCGAGGTTTGAGGACGCCCTCGAAGTGGCGGAAGCGGACGCCGCGGATGCCGGGGATGATCTGCTCGCGGCGCTGAATCTGGCCCTCGTCGAACACTACGCCGGCCTCCACGAATCCAGCAACGCCCGGCTGCAGTCAGTCGACATCGAAATCGAAGCCCGGTTCACGAAAAGTGTTTCGAAGGCGGCCCTGTCGCTGATCACGAGCGATCGCGCGCTTGAGTGGCTCCCGAGTCGGTTCGAGCGACCGATGATCCACGTGTACGGTGCTCTCAGTTATCTGTCCCTGGATGAGCTCGATGAGGCGGCGGTCGAGGCCAGGCGGCTGAGTCGACTCCTCGACGACATGGGCGAGCGGCAACTCAGCGGAGACGAGGCCGACGTTTACGCCACTCTCCGGTACTTCACGGGCGCCGTGTTCGAGGCTGCCGGCGAGTGGAACGATGCTCACGTGGCGTACCGGTACGCCGGATTCGAGGACGAACTTTCCCGGCCACCTCCCGGCACGGGCGATGTGGTCCTGCTGGTCGAGTCCGGCTTCGTCGCCAACCGGGTCGAGCAATCGGTGAACTTGCTGATCAATGCCGGCGATGCCGACTACCTGCGTTCCGGCTCGGACCACGACAGGCGCCACGCGGCGTCCTGTCTGTCACGTGATCGCCTCGGGTTCGCCTACGAGTCGTTCGGCCTGCCGCTCGAGGTCGACGACTGTCGACGCGACCGGCCGAGGTCGGGCACGGATCACGACCACGATGACGACGGCGTGGCGTACCTGTTGCGCATCGCCTGGCCTGTCATGCGCCGGTCGATCGATGCCGTAGAAACAGGCTACGTACGTTGGGATGTCGGGTCCGCCACGATGACCGATCTTGAAGGCGAGGGTTTGCTGCAAGCTGACTTGTCGGGCGCCGCGATCAGCGACTTCAACTCGCACGCGGCAGAAGTCCTGATCAAGGCCGTGGCTCGGGCCGCGGTGAAGTACGCCGTCGTTGACGCCGTAGCGGACGACTCGGAAGTCGCACAGGTGCTCGGCAATGCGGTGACCGCACTGCTTGAGCGCGCGGACACTCGATCCTGGACGCTGCTGCCGTCGAACCTGCACATCCTTCGCATGTCGCTGCCGGCAGGGAACCACCGGATCGTCGTCGAGCTGGGTACCGGGCGGTTCGCGGCGCAGTCCCTGGTGCTGGATGATGTGCTGGTCGAGTCCGAGGGCGTTACGGTCGTCTCCACACGCGCTTGGCCTTGAGTCCCGCGGCTGGTTAGGTTCCGCGGCCCCTGGGATGGCAACCCGAACGCGGAGCCGCGGCGAGACCGATGAAAGGCATTGAGGGACAGCGCGTAGGAGCGCTCCCGGTTTGGGGCTGGTCCCTGGTTGCCGGTGCTGCCGTGTGGATCGTGTATGTGGTTACGCTTGGACCGACCACCGCCTGGTGGGACACGTCCGAGTACATCGCCACGGCGCAGATTCTGGGCATACCCCATCCGCCAGGGAATCCGCTGTTCGTCATCATCGGACGGGCCTGGCTCGTGCTTACGGCCTGGACCGGTATCGAGGTGGCGACGCGCATCAATCTGCTTGCCGCCACCGCATCGGCCGCTGCCGCGTCTTTCTGGTTCCTCGCCGTGATGCGCGTGTGGGCGCACTTCGCCCAAAGCCGGACGGTCGCGCTGGTGGCGGCGTTCGTCGCCGTGCTGGTCGGCGGCACGGCGTACACGGTATGGGCGCAGTCGAACGTGAACGAGAAGGTGTATACCGTCTCGCTGATGTTCGTCGCGATCATTACGTACCTCGCGATGGTCTGGGAGGACCACAGCGAGACGTGGCGGGGCGATCGCATCTTCTTGCTCGTGTGCTTTCTGTTGGGACTGGGAGCCACGAACCACCAGATGTCGGTGCTGCCGGTTCTCGCGCTCGGCGTCTTCCTCGTGCTGCACAGCGTCCGCACGCTGCTTCGCTGGCGACTCATGGGAGCTGCGGCTGTTATCGCCATTCTGGGATTTTCCGTGCAGTTGTTGTTCGTGCCGATCCGATCGGGACAGGATCCGGTGATTGACGAGGCCGACCCCGAGTGCGAGTCGCTGCTGGCTGCGATCACGCCGGCCGTCCGTGCCGACGGCAAGTTCCTGGTCCAGTGTCCCGCGCTGGCGGCGTCGCTGGCGCGCGATCAGTACCAGAAACCTCCGCTCGGCGAGCGCCAGGCGCCGCTGGGAGCCCAGGTCGCCAACTACTTTCAGTATTTCGATTGGCAATGGGCACGCGCTCTCCCGCCGGGGGCACGGATGTTCGCAACCCTGTTGTTCATCGGGCTCGGCCTGGTCGGGTTGTGGCGACACTGGAAGGGTGATCCGGACAGCTTCTGGTACTTCGCGACGCTGCTCGCGACGGTAACGATCGTTCTGGTCTACTACCTGAATTTCCGGTACGGGTACTCCATGAATCCGGAGATTCCGAATGAAGCTCACGAGGTGCGGGAACGCGACTATTTCTTCATCGTGAGCTTCAACTTATGGGGCCTGTACGTCGGGATGGGCCTCGTAACCGCCTGGGAATCGCTGGGCCGCCGGCTGTCGGGTGCGCGGGGTGTGCCGTTGATGGCGGGACTCAGAACTGCGTCGCCCGTGCTCGGCATCGCGCTGCTCCCACTCGTGTTCAACTACCCGCTGGCGAATCGGCGGGGCGACTACGCGGCACGGGATTGGGCGTACAATATGCTCCAGTCCGTCGAACCGTACGGGATCCTGTTCACCAACGGCGACAACGACACGTTTCCGTTGTGGTACCTGCAGGAGGTCGAGGGCATTCGGCGTGACGTGACCGTGATCGTCCATTCGTACCTGGGCACGAAGTGGTATCCCAAGCAGATAAGGGACCTCACGCGGCCCTGTGGCCCGGGAGAAGATCCGCTGGCCGACCCTTCGGTCGTTGTGTGCCAGAGACCGTTCGACAAAGATGCGGCGCTGGACATCTATGCGGGTATGGGAGACACGCCACCGACGCGATCCGTACACTCGTATACCGACGACGAAATCGACGGCCTGCCCTTATATACGCAGGTTCAGGCCGGGCAGGCAGTGCGGTTCTCCGATCGGTTGACCGTCGAACTCGCCACGTCCCGGTTCCTGTACCATCCAGATTTTCTGGTGTATCGCATCGTGGCGGAATCGCTCGGGGATCGGCCCGTCTACTTCGCGACGACGGCGCCGCCGGTCTACCAGGCCTGGGATCTCGAGCCGCACATGTTGCGACAGGGCCTGGCCCACAAGCTGATTGACGGCCCGATCGAGTCTACGGAGGGAATCGTCGAGCTGGACATCGGCGTGCCGATCGGCTGGGTGGACAGGGATCGCAGCGAGGCGCTGCTGTGGGACGTGTTCCAAGTGGATTATCTGCTGGAAAAGGAGATCTGGCCGGAACCATCTACCCGGCAGAGTATTCCAATGCAGTACTTCCTCGCCTACCTG
>JAOTWC010000125.1 GCA_029863105.1 Gemmatimonadota bacterium
CCTGGCTCTGCGCTTCGCCGGCGCGGACGCCGACGCGGCGGACGTGAAGCTCCGTGCCGTCCCGACCGTCAGTACACCGATGGGCCTGGTCGACTACCCCGCGACGATCACCATCGTCAGCGGGACGCCGACTCCGTAGGCGTGCCTAGGCGGCCCCTGCCGCGACGCCCTTGCCCAGCCACCAGCCCAGGATGAGCCCGTACAGGGCGTGACCCACCAGTGAGCCGAGCACGGCCATCATCTGCTCCGGATGGTTCGCGCTGAACACGCCTGCGCCCGCCATCGGCATCACGACGGCCTGGGCGATCAGGAACAGCGCCATGCCGAACACGAGCCCCTTCATCCAGCTGTCGCCGGGGAGCTTGTCCCACAGTACGAGGGCGAACAGCGCCGGGAACGCCAGGGCACCGAGCAGGAAGTGAACGATCATGCCGACCGTGTTGCTCATACCCATCATGTCGCCCAGCATGGCGGCGACATCCATCGGGCCGCCCATCATCATCGGAGCGACGAAGTACATCATCAGCGTCATCACGATGGTCCCGGCGAGTCCGCCGATGATCGCCTGCATGAGTCTCGGCTTCACATGTACCTCCCGTGGAGTGATCGAATTCGAGCTCCAGAATCCTGATGAGACTAGCACGGGTGCGGGCATGTGCGGTAGACCTGCCGCGATCGGCTCTCTCCCATCGACCGTGCCTACGACTCCGACTCGGCCTCCACGCGAAGCCTCTCCAGCGACTCCGCCAGTTCTGCACGGCGTTCGAGGAGCCAGACCCTGAGGTCGGTTCGGCGCCGCAGGGAGACGTAGCGCCGAACGTCCGCCCGTGCATCGACCCACTTGTCGCGCACGTAGTACGTGACCACGGCGATCATCGGGATCCCGAGGAGCGCGGCCACGGTCCACAGCCGACCGAATGCCACGCCGAGTACGATCGCGATCACGAGCACCCAGGCCAGGTACAGGACCGCCCCGCCGAGGATCTTCCACGTCGCCCGCACATCGGCATCCAGATCGGGTTTGCCGGCGATCCGGCGCGTCAATCGATACGGAACGAACAGGACCACCGCGCCCACCACCGCCAGCGGACCACCGACGAGAAACAGCGCAAATCGGCGGACGGCCCAGGCGGAAGCGGTCCGAAGCCGCGGCACGGTACCGAGTTCCGCCGCTCCCACACCCAGCTCTGACAGCGTGTCCGCGAACGACTCGACGGCACCGTAGAGCCTCCCGACCCGGTCGGAATCCGATCGACGAAGACGAGACAGCGTCTCGGACATCTGCCGCATGCGCCGGACGCGATCGCCCGGCGCGGACGCGAGATCGAGTTCGGCCGCGTAGAGCGCCTCGGCGCACTCGAGTACCGGCAGGTCCTCCCACTGTTCGAGGTTCAGGGTGACGGCGCGCAGGGCCGCGTCGATCCGGTCCGTCAGCTCGCGCACGGCCTCGGTGTCATCTTCGGGACGCCCCTGCAGGTCTTCCCACATGACGGACTCGCCGACCAGCGCGTATGCCTCGGAGCGGAAGCGCTGCTTCTCACGCAGCACCATGCCGATCGGGACGATCGGAAACGTCCGATTCATGCGGCCCGCGGCCCCCAGGGCGATGCGCGCGGCCCCGGTCCGCAGCTCCGCCAGCGACGGCGCGCTGTGGCTGATGCCTTCCGGAAAAATGCCCACCGCGGAGCCTTCGCCGAGCGCCTGGTGGACGGCCTCGAACACGCTCCGGTTGCGGACCATGAGCCCCGGATCGTCCTGCCGTCGATATACGGGTATGGATCCGCTCGCCCGGATCAGCCAGCCGACCAGGTTGTCGGTGAACAGGGGCGCCTTGGCCAAAAACCTCACCGGTCGGTCCGCGGCCGCGGCGACGAACGCCGGATCCACCAGCGAGTTCGGATGGTTGCCGACGAACAGGACCGGACCCTCCGCCGGAGGCTGAGCGCCTTCGACCCGGAACCGATAGAAGGAACGGACGGCGGCCGACGCCACCCCCGAGAGGACGGGGAGAAGCCAGGTGCGCTTGGGGCGCTCCGTATCCGTCAACCTTCCCTCGACCTCCGTCATCCGTCACCTTTCTCTGACCCGGATTCGCCGGGCGCCAGACCCGACTCGACCAGGAGACCGAACGTGACCTCCGAAACCCCCCGCCGTCTCGCCCTCATCACGGGAGCCAGCGCCGGCATCGGAGAGGCCTGCGCCCGTCGGTTCGCCGCGGAGGGCTGGGACCTGGCCCTGTGGGCACGCCGCCGCGAGCGACTCGAGAAACTCGCCCTGCGATTGCAGCAAGATCATTCGATCGGGGTGCATACGGCCAGCGTGGACGTGCGGGATCGCTCCGCCGTACTTGCGGCCGCCAGTGAACTGATTGAAACGACCCGCGTTCCCGATGTTCTGCTGAACAACGCCGGCCTGGCGGTCGGCCGGGACCTCGTGTACGAAGGGTCGCCGGATGACTGGGACCGGATGATCGACACGAACCTCAAGGGTCTGCTGTATGTCTCGCGGGCGATCATGCCGGGCATGGTGGAGCGCGGTTCGGGTCATGTGATCAATATCGGCAGCACGGCCGGGCATCAGGTGTACCCGCGCGGGAATGTCTACAACGCGACGAAGTTCGGCGTGAAGGCCCTGACCAAGGGCATGAACATCGACGTGGCGGGCACCGGCGTGAAAGTGTCGAGCGTCGACCCGGGATTCGTGGAGACGGAGTTCTCGCTTGTCCGGTTCCGCGGCGACGCGGAGGAGGCGGAAGCTGTGTATCAAGGATTCCAACCGCTCGCGGCCGACGACGTCGCGGACGCCGTCTGGTACGTCGCCAGCCGCCCGGCCCACGTGAACGTGTTCGAAGTAGTCATCATGCCGACGGCGCAACGGGATGCGTTCGTCGTCGATCGGGAGGTCTGATGAAACGGGGAGTCGACGGACGCGCACCGCGGGAAGGCCGCCACAGGCGGACGGGCGGATTCGCCCTCGCCCGGTTCGAGGCCTGGGCACTGCCGCGACTGGCCGGGATGCTGCCGGCGCGCGTGATGCCCGACCACATGACGGGAATCGGCCTCGTCGCGTCGACGGGCGTCGCGGTGGCGTACATGCTGTCGAACCGGAGCCTGGCCTGGCTGTGGGTGGCGAGCGGTCTTCTCGTCGTCCAGTGGTACGGTGACAGCCTCGACGGCACGCTGGCCAGGTTCCGGAAGATCGAGCGCCCGCGCTACGGCTTCTACCTGGATCATCTGACGGACGCCTACTCGACGCTTGCCATCGGTCTGGGCCTCGGTTTCTCGCCGATCATGCTGCTGTCGGTGGGGCTGGCGATCTCGATCGCCTATCTGCTGCTGTCGGTGAACGTCTATCTGGAAACGCATGTGTTCGGGGAGTTCAAACTCGGCCACGGAGCGCTCGGGCCCACGGAAACCCGGATCCTGCTGATCGGTCTGAATACGCTCGCCGTGCTGCTGAGCCCGCTGCCCTTCACGGTATTCGGGGTATCGTTCACCGTATTCGACGTCGTCGGGCTGGCCGCCGTCGGAGCCATGCTGTTCCTGCTACTTGGCCGGGCGTCGGGAAACCTGCAGAAGCTGGGGCGGATGGAACCGCCGGGCGTACGGAAGGAATAACGCCCGCCGGGCGTCAGCCGATCAAGGCCCGTAGCCGCCCGGCAATCTCGTCCCGCACCGGGATGAGTTCCGGATCACAGTCGCGCCACAGCTGCATCAGCCGGGAATAGTACTCGATAGCGTCGGCCGTGCGCCCCTGTTCCTCCGCGACCCTCCCCAGGCGCTCGTACAGCAGCGGGCGATGGTACGTGTCCCACTGGCTCCACGGCTCGTCCAGCCCGACCAGAAACGCCTCACCCGACGTAGTGTCGCCCATCTCCAGCTCGAGCACGCCGCGCAGAAACCGCGCGCGGCTCTGGTCGGCCATGGGCTGATAGCTGACAGCGTGCGGAATCTCAAATGTCATGCTCCGTAATGTTTCGAGCGCACCCGCACGATCGCCTTCCTGTAGCTGCACCTCAGCTCGCAGGCTCAGCCCGGCATCCGACTTCACGGAACCCATGGCCTCGAATTCGGGCTGCGTGTCCAAGTCTGCCACGAGCGGCGCGGCGTCCGCAGCCCGACCGAGCTGGATGAGCGCGAGAGCCCGATAGTAGTCCCGCTGGAAGGAGAGGAAGCGGTCCGTGATGTCCTCGTACGGCTGAAGCCACGCGGTCTGCCTGAGGTCGGAAGGGCTGATCGTGGCGAGCGTCTCGAGAAGTGAATTCAGGCGAGCCGAATCGAGCGGCACGGCGCCGGACGTAAGGAGAAACGCCTGGTAGATGTCCCATGTGGCGTTGCCCTCCAGATGCCGCCGATCGAGAAACGCTCGGGCCGCCGCGTACTTGCCCCGCACGATCAGATGGTTGGGAACGAGCGACAGGAGCAGCGGATCATCCGAAGGTCGTGACTCCAGGAGGTCGGCCGCCCCGAACGGATCGCGGGCAAACCGCCCGACTCCGTGCACGACATGAAACGTGTAGTACCAGGGGCGATTCTGGAGCTGGCCCTTCACGCGGCGTTGGAAGGCAGTGTCGCCGACCATGTATCCATACAGGGCCCTGACTTCGAGTGCCCGCTCGCTGTCGGGAGCATTCCGGGCCAGCACTTCGCCATACTCCTTGAGCCGATCGATCGAATCGTTCAGGGCATAGATCCGGGCCAGGTGAACGTGCGAGATCGGGTTGAGGGGTTCCAACTCCAGGGCGCGCCTGAACGGCTCGATCGCTTCGTTGATGGATCGGCCACGTCTCGAATTGTCGTGAAAGTACAGCTCCCCGAGCTGGATCAACGCCTCGACGTCATCGGGATACTGATGTAACAGGGCGCGGAAACCTTGCTCGGCTTCCGTGATCTTGCCGTACCGCCGAAGCCGCAACGCAGTCACGAGGGCCCGGTCCCGCTGAGGCAATTCGTCCTTGAACTGAAACGCCCTGTCCGCATCCGTCCGCGCGGTGAACGCATCGATCCAGTCCGCCGCGATGCTCTTGCGGTAGTATGCCAGCGCGAACGTACTGTCTTCATCGACAGCCCGGTCGTAGGCGACGGCGGCCTCGCGATACAATCCCAGCCTGAGATACTGTTCGCCCGCCAGGAACGCTTTGGCCGCCGGTAATGATGAAGTGGTCAGCGTGGCGAGCGCGTCCAGTCGGTCTCCCTCGGATTGCAGCGAACCGGCGAGC
>JAOTWC010000126.1 GCA_029863105.1 Gemmatimonadota bacterium
CTTCCGATCTTTCAAATCGATTCCCCGACATTTCGATATCGGAAGTATACATGACCGCCACCCCCGCCCCGTTTCGCCGGAACGAGTTTCCACGATACCGGCAGCCGTCCGAGAACATGAAATGGAGGCCGTAGCGGATGTTGTCCTCCGCGAGGTTCCTCGATACGCGGCTGTTCTTCACGAATTCGAAGTATATTCCGTCCCGATGGCCGCGAATCTCGTTCGACTCGATGACGATGCGGGATGAGTTCCAGGCATGGATGCCGTTCCCCGAGTCCGTTTCGCTCGTCCCGGTGCCTACGAGTTGATTCTCGGTCACGCGGCAATCCGTGGTCCCCGCCAGATAGATGGCGAAGAACCCGCCGTGGATCCTGTTGTGGTCGATCTCGCAACGCGCTGCCCGTTCGACCCGAATCGCGGCCCGATCTTCCACGTAGCTGACGCCGACGTTGCGCAGGTGCAGTCCCGTGATCCGAACGTCGTCGGCCGTCACTTCGAAGATCTGCCGCTCTCCCTCGCCGTCGATCGTGGGATAACCCTCTCCCTGTATGGTCAGTGGCCGATCCACGATGATCGTCGGCTCACTGTACAGGCCGGGCTTCACGATGATGCGCGAACCCGGGGCGGCCGCCCGCACCGCGTCACCGATCGACGACAGGGGCCCCGACGGGTCCACGACGAGAATCGAAGGACTCGTCCCGGCTGCTTCGCCAGTCCGTGCGAGCAGGTCGGGCGAGACGGAATCGGTGCGGACGCCCGGGCCGACGGAAGTGTCGGGCATCGCCGCAGCATGTGCCATCGGCGCTTGCTCGGCCTGGGCCGCCCGGTCAGCCATCTCGAACGCCGATGGCGCGCCGGGTTCGCAGGAGACGACGAGCCCACCGATCAGCAGGGCCGCAGCGCTAGCCTTCCGTCGCGCGAGCGTGACGGGCACCCCGCGCCTCCTTCCAGGTGCGCCAGCCGACGACCAGGCCGACGAGGATCCCGATCCAGCCACCAACGGCCGGAAGCGACGTGGCCGTGAAGTTCAGCAGATTTTTCGTGCCGATGAGCGGCGGCTGATACGTCATGCCGGGGATCTTGATGATCGCCATCTCGGCGTCGAGGTTATGGCCGTAGTCGTAGCCCCACAGATAGAAGTCCACGAGACCCGCGACTGCCGACACGACGAGCGCAGCGAACCAGGCGTACAACAGCCATCGCTTGCCCGACGCCGCCGCCAGCAACCCCCAACCGATCAGGACGGCGAGAATCCACGGCATGTAGGAGAGCTCGGGAATCGCGTCGGGGACGATCGCCTTCATGCCGATATAGTGATTCAGCCCGTTGATGTTCTGGAGGTCGTGACGTCCGACACCCTCGATCGTGTCGATCCTGATGAGCAGGCCGATCCCCTCCGGGTACTGCGGCGCCTGGAGGCTGATCTTCCACAGGGGGACGAAGTAAAGCAGGATCAGCGCCAGAGCGGCTGCGAGCACGATCCGGCGGGATGCGGGGCTCGCCTTGAGATTCGTCATCTATCTTTCGGTTCCGTCCGGGGCCCCACGGCGGGGGCCCCGAACCGGAGATTCAAAGTCAGTCGCCCGTTCCGAAGGAGATCGTCGGGTTGCTGCCGCGCGGGGATACTCGAACGTAGCCCTGCATTTCCTGGTGCAGCGCGGAGCAGAAGTCCGTGCAGTAGAACGGAAACACGCCAACCCTCTGCGGTACCCAGCGAAGCGTTCTCGTCTCGCCCGGCATGACGAGCAGCTCCGAATTTCGCGCACCGATGACCGCGAACCCGTGCGGTACGTCCCAATCCTGTTCCAGGTTCGTGACGTGGAACAGCACCGTGTCACCCACCATCACACCCTCGATATTGTCGGGCGCGAAATGGCTGCGGATCGTCGTCATGTAAACGTGGACCGTGTTGCCGGCACGTTCGATCCGGGCGTCGCTTTCCTGCAGCGTCGCGTGAGGATTGCTGTTCTCGGTGAGATCGAACATCTGCACCTGGTTTGCGGTCACGAGTTCCGCTGGCAGCCCCTGCGCGTAGTGTGGCTCTCCCATCGTGGGGAAGTCGAGCAGCAGACGCATGTTGTCACCGGAAATGTCGATGAGCTGTGCCGAGTGCGCGAGCTCGGGTCCGGTCGGCAGATACCGGTCTTTCGTGATTTTGTTGAGCGCGACCACATACTTCCCGAACGGCTCCGAGCTGTCGCCACCCGGGATCATCAGGTGACCCGTCGAATAGTACGCTTCCTGCCTGTCGAGCACTTCCCAGGTCCCCAGCTTCCACTTGACGATCTCGGACGAGATGAACATCGAGGTGTACGCGTTGCCGTTCGCGTCGAACTCGGTGTGCAGCGGACCCAGACCTGGCTCCTGCACCTCACCCGCCAGCACCGCCTCGTACTCCAGCACGGGGATGCCGTTGATCACCGTTTCGAACCGCTCGTTGGCAATCGCGTCGATCATCTTCGAGAACGAGTGGACTGGAATTGTCGTGGCAAGCTTGCCGCCTGCCACGATGTACTCTCCCGTCGGATCGACGTCGACACCGTGCGGCGATTTCGGTGTGGGCAGGAAGTAGATCATGTCGGAACAGTCCGCGGGCTCGATCATCCGTACGGAATTCCGCAACTCGGACCTACCGATCCGGTCTTCGCCCATCACGTTGTGCACGTACTGCCCCGGCACCAGGCGTCCCGCCTCCTCGGCAACGCACGTTTCCGCCCTGCGCCAGTTCACGGCCGCAACGAAGTCCTTGTCGGCCTGCGAGGCGTTCACCTCGAGCAGCGTATGCTCCTGTTCCGTGTTGTACGTCGTGAAGAACGCCCAACCGTCCGAGACCTGACGTCCCGAGTGGGCAATGTCGTAGTCGAATCCCGGGACATGGATCTGGAACGCGATGTCCATCTCGCCGGGCCGGTCGGCGCGGATGAACGAGAGCGTTCCACTGAAGTTCTCCTTGAACGTCGAGATCGGCACGTCGGCCTGCGGGATCGGCACACTGAACCGTGTGGACGCGATCACGTATTCGCTGTTCGGCGTGATGAACGGAGACGCGTGATTGCCGGCCGAATTCGGGATCTCCAGAATCTCTTCGGTCTCGAATTTCGACAGGTCGATCCGGGCCACGCGCGGCGTGTTGTTGCCGTTTATGAACAGCCAGCGCCCGTCGGGGATGCCGTCGGTCTGTGAGAGCTGCGGGTGATGTGCATCGTCCCAGGGAATCATGCCGAAGCTCGTGTTCAGCATGTTCTTGGTCTCTTCCGAGTACCCCCAACTGTTCTCGGGGTACTGCGAGAACACGGCGATCGTCTTGATCAGCCGGCCGGAGGGAAGGCCATGGACGGTCACGTTGCCACTGAAGCCACCGGACATGAAAGCGTAGAACTCGTCGTAGTCGCCCGGGGCCACGTAGACGTCGCTGGCGGCGTCACCGGCTCCCGCGGCGGGGCCGCTCGAACTCTGGCACGCGTACGTGAACGCGCCGGCGAACACCGCCGCGGCCACGAGCATCACGAGCCTGAATCTGCTGTTCGTCATCGGTCAGTCTCTTGTTTGCAGGGGTTCAGTTCTGGGCGCCTGGATTCTCCGCGCCCACTTGACGCAGGTACTCGAGGACCGCCCGGGCGTCCTCTTCCGTCAACTGCTGGTTCGCCATGGGCGTGTAGTTGAATTCGGCGAACAGCTTCTTGGCTTCCGGATGCCTCGCTACCATCTCCTCGGGGCCGAGGATCATGTTCATGATGTACTCGGGCGTCCGCTGCCCGGTTACGGTACTGAGGTCGGGGCCTACGTAGCGCTCTCCCAGCTTGTGGCAGGCGCTGCACTTCACGGCGAAGATTTCTCCGCCGGCGGCTGCCAGCGATCCGTCCACGTCTCCGAGGTCGAGGTCGCGAATGGGTCCTATGCCCTGTTCCAACTCGACTGCGGTGAGTCCGTTGCCCGCCACCGCGGCGGGCGCGGCAGAAACATCGGAAGCACCCGCGTCCGGCGGATCCCCGCCTCCCCCGCATGCGGCTGCCGAAACAGCCAAGAAGACGAGAATCACGAACCGGACGGGGTGCTTATAGGCCTTGGTCTGCATGCGTAGACCCTTTCCATAATGAAACGCTCGCGACGAATAACCGAGTCGTGGATCCGAACATAAAGAAGCGTGCTTCGGTTTGTCAAGGTTGTGCCGGTCACAACCTATTTAACCTTGACATCTGCACCTTTCTGGGCCAATCTTGAGCAATGAATGACGCCGATCAGATCCGCGTTCCCGGCCTCGGGCAGACCCAACGAGAACTCCTGCATTCGTTGAAGCGGCGGGGTCCGTCGACGACGGGAGAACTCGCCGATGGCTTCGATCTGGCGACCGGTACGCTGAGGGAACACATCCGGTCGCTCGAGTCAAGACGGCTTGTCGTGCGCGTCGGCCGGCGACGCGAGGGACCCGGCAGACCGCACGTGATCTATGGCCTCACGGACGCGGGACAGGCGCTGTTTCCCCAGGGAGAGGCGGAATTGCTCGTCGGCCTGGTCGAACACCTCCTCGGCACAGGTCACGCTGCTCTCGTGGAGGACTTCTTTCTGTCGCGCGCGAAGGCTGACTACGACCAGGTCGCCGCCCGCCTGCAAAGGCTGGGTCCCGCCGAGCGCCTCTCCGAGGGAGTACGCTTCATGGCGGAAGCCGGCTACATGCCGGAGGTGGAGCAGGACTCCAAGACAGGCGATACCGTGATCCGGCTGTGCAACTGTCCCCTGCGGTCCGTGGTGGCAGTCACTCAGCTGCCGTGTCGGAGCGAGGAGAGGCTCCTGTCGGCACTCGTCGATGCGAAACTGGAACGGATCGCCTACATGCCCGACGGGGACGACAGCTGCTCCTACCGGATCCGATCGACGTAGCTGTCACCAGAGTCGGTGTGGCCTCAGAAGCTGAGCGTGAGTCCCAGCCGTGGTGCGAACGTGGTCGCGCTCGTCTTCGGGCCGCCGCCGCTGTCTTCCGACCGCGCGAACTTCAGGTCGCCGGTCGACAGCAAGTCGAAGCCCAGGTCGACAGCCGCCGCCGTGCGTCCGGACGCGAGTCGAATCCGCCCGCCCAGGCCGCCCCCGACCACGGCCGCCGAACTCGATTCTTGCGGTAGACTCGACCCTGTGCGGCTCTGGGTG
>JAOTWC010000127.1 GCA_029863105.1 Gemmatimonadota bacterium
AGGCGGACGTGAGACGATCATCGGCATGGTGTGGCAGCCGTACTTCGGCCCCATTCTGATGTTCGGACTCGGAGGCTTGCACGTGGAGATTCTGGAAGACGTATCGTTCCGGATTCAGCCGGTCACGGCCCAGGATTCCGCGGAGATGATCGATTCACTGCGCGGGGCACGGATCCTCGGTGGCGTGCGCGGGGAGCCGCCCGTCGCTCGGGAGCGGATCGAAGAGGCGATACAGCGAATCAGTCAGCTCGTCGGCGATCATCCGGACATCGTCGAGCTCGACATCAATCCGTTCCTGGCGTTCCCTGAGGCCGCTCGATGCTGTGCGGTGGATGCACGCTTCCGGATCCGCACGTAGGCCCAGATTCGGGTTCCGGGGTGAAACTCGGGTGGGGCACCAGCCGTAAGACGAACTGAACGCGGAGTACTGACGGCGTGCTCACGTGGCGCGTCGAAGCGATAGACGTAAGGAGAGACACATGGCACGGGCAATCGGATCGCTGCTGGTCATGGGACTGCTCGGCATGTTCGTGCTGAGCCTGCTGTTCAGCGTTCTCATGCCGCTGATGTTCCTCGCGGTGAAGGTCGCGATCGTACTGGTGATCGGATATGTCATCCTGCGGATCGTCAGCCCCGGGGATGCGGAGAAGATCCGCGTGAAGTTCAAGAAGGCGAGCTAGCAGGACCCAGTTCGCGCGCGGTCTCGCCGGTGGCGTACGCAGCGATTTCGTCGACGAGACGCACGGCGGCGGCTTCCCTCCGGCGCACCGTTCGGGAATAGATCGCCCGGGCGCCGGCGTACGACCCGCCGAGCACGGCCAGGGGCAGCGTAATCCCGAGGACCGCGGATCCGAGGATTCCCGCCAGGGCTCCGCCCGCCCCCACGCCTGCGCCAACCCCGACGCCCCCGACGATTCCGCCGAACATGGCGGACGCCAGTCCGGTATACGTCTCCTCGACGCGAATCAACGTTTCTCCGTCCCGCGAGGCGACGAGCACCTGCTGGCCGGCGGAGTTGGTATCGGTTCGCGAGCTCCAGGTCAGGGTCTTTCCCACGGCGCTGGCCGTACCCTGTCCGTCCGTCGCCACCTGTATCAGGGGGATGATCCCGTCGAACCGGTCAGGGGCCAGTTCTCCCGGCACCGTCCGCTCGACCGAGATCTTCATCGGCGCGCCGGCGAGCTTCTCGACCAGCGTACTCTCCGGGGTGCGACTCTCGATCTCCGCTGCCGCGCGTCTCAGCAGGTCCGGATCGATGCCGGCCTCGCGCGCGATCTCCGCCAGCTCCGCAAGTGTCAGCCCCTCCGGGTCTGCGGCGCTCGGCTCGGCCCGCTGCAGCTCCGTGGCCCGTTTGAGAATGCTGGCCACCTCGCTGTCACCGTACCGCCTGACGGGCGGACGTTCGGGCGGTTCGTTCATCGGCTCTGCTCGGGCAACACCGCCAGGGCCCGTTGAAGCGCATCGGCAGCCCGGTGAAAATGATCGGCGAGCAGCCGCAGCTCCCGGCCGGCCAACCCGAGGTCCCCCGCCCGCAGGGCCAGCCGCACGCCCGGCAGGAGAACCGGGGCGTATCCGTTGTCCGGATCGTCCTGGACGTACAGGTTGCGGCTCCACCCGCCGCCTTCACCCGGTGACCTGAGCAGCGCGGCGATCGCGTCCCGCTGCAAGCCGTTCGCCTGCGCGGCGAGGCGGTTTGACGGCCCGGCCGCTGCGAGCCATGCCGCGCGACCGGCTTCGAACCGGGACGCCGCCTCCTGGTAGTCGTCGAGAGCTTCATGCGCGGCCTGCAGCGCCCCGGCGATTCCTTCGACGCCGGACGACGCCATCAGTTCGCCGGCCACGTCGGTGAGGTTTGCGCGAAACGCCGCCGCGAGCGCTTCGTGTCCGTACGGAATCAGGTCGGCGTTCGCCAACCGCGCCACAATCACGGCGGTGAGGCGGGACGTTGTCGCGTGGTATTCGTAACCCGGGTCTCCGAACCGCTGCATCCAGTCGGCCGTGTCGTACATCGAGTGGTATACCCCCGACGGACCGCCGAATCCGTACCCGGCGACCGGGATTCCGAGATGCAGGTAGAACGGCAGATGATCGGAACCGCCTCCCATCGTTCCCAGCGTTGGCTCGGCCATCGAGGCGCCCTCATCCTCCTCGCGCTGTGCCTCCAACCAGACGTCGTACACGAAACGCCCCGACCCCGGGTCGCGCACGACCCGCGTTGCCTCCCGGACCAAACCCCTGATCTCTGGTGCGGCGGATGCGCCGAATCGTGACCCGGAGACGGGAGAGTCCTGGTTCACGTACGCGATCGCGTGCGCCCCCAGTTGGTCTGCGTTGGCCTCCACCCACTCGGTGGACCCGATGATGCCCCACTCCTCCGCGTCCCATGTCGCGAACACGATCGTGCGCCGTGGCCGGTGTCCCTGCCGCGCCGCCGCGGCGAACGCGCGGGCCGCTTCGATCACGCTGGCCGTGCCGCTCACGTTGTCCACCGCGCCGGGCCCCCAGGCGTCCCGGTGTGCACCGACGAGGACCCACTCGTCCGGCCAGACACTGCCCGGGATCGTGGCGATCGTGTTGAACGCGGAGTGGTAGGCCGCCTCCCCGCGCTCCGCCGTAACCCGCAACCGCACGGTGGTCGTGCCGGGACCCGTCAGATAGTCCAGGTCCAGGCCTCCCTGCCAGTCCTCCGGCGGAACGGCACCCTTCAGCCCGGCAAACAGTCGGCCCGCGACCCCGTATCCGATCGGCAGGACGGGGATGCGTGCCACACCCTCCATCGCGTGTTCGGGAACCCTGGCGACGCCCGGAAGAGAGGGCGAGTCCGGGGTGGAGGGATCGCCTCCGTGTTCAGCACACTTCCCCGCTGAATGCCGGCTGGCGGCCGCATCGGACCCTCCGGCAGGACGGTTCCGCGCCCGAATCCGTCAGCTTCCGGATCGGAATACAGCAACAGGCCGGCGGCTCCGCGGGCCTGGGCCTCGCGTACCTTGATTCCGCGAAACGACCGCCCGTAGCGGACCAGGACGATCCGGTCGCGCACGTCGATGCCCAGGGAATCCAGCACGGCGTAGTCGGCAGGAAGTCCGAAGTTGGCGTATACGACCTGGCCCTCGACCGACCCGATGCCCGAGTACGCGTGGAACGGGGGGACTCCGACCGACGCGCCGCCGAGCGGGGGTTCCTCGAGAGCGAACACTTGGCGCGTTGGCGCGATCAGCTCGAGGGACGCACCGAGCGGCTGCGGCATGAACAGCACCAGGCTGTCGTACGTCGCCTCGATCCCCGCCGCACGAAGCCACACCAGCACAGAATCGCGCGTGGCGACCTGACCGGGAGTCCCGGCGACATGCGGCACTGCCGACAGGCCGCGCGCCCACCGGGCGACCGAGTCCGGGGAGATCGCCGCGATCAACGTCCGTTCGAAGTCCACCTGCTCCGCCTGTCGCGACGCCGCGAATCCCTCCTGGGCGGCCAGAACACCAGGTCCGGCCGCGTCAGCCAGCACGATCAGCGCCGCTCCCGTCAGCCTCAGCGACCGGAGACTCATGGCGCAGGCTTCCCCAGGATTTCGTCCGCGCAAACCAGTCCCCGCAGGGTTAGAAACGGATCTATATCATCTACAGTATCACATTGTGGCGCAATCAGTTCTGCCAGTCCGCCCGTCGCGATCACGAGTGGATCGTCCGGCTGCCACTCGGCCAGAATCCGCCGGACCGTCCCGTCGATGCCGTCGACGATCGCCCAGAACACGCCGGACTCCAGAGCGGCTTCGGTGGACCGACCGATGACCCGCTGAGGCGACCGAATCTCGATGGACGGCAGTTTGGACGATCGCTCCGAAAGTCGGTCGATCCCGGCTCGTGGTCCAGGAGCGATCGCCCCGCCGAGAAAGACGCCGTCTGCCGTAATGCAATCGAAGGTCGTGGCGGTGCCCAGGTCCACGACCACCGTGTTGCGTCCGTGCAGGACCGACGTCGCCAGCGTGTTGACGACCCGGTCGGCGCCGACCGTCGAGGGCGACTCGACGTCGAGACGAATCGGAAGTGGGCTGTCGGCGTCGACCCATCGGAGGGGCAGACCCAGCCGCTCAAACGCCTGGGTCCAGGGACGGTCGAGAGGAGGTACGACGGAGGCGATCGCGCCCCGGGATACCGGCCACGGTCCGGCACCGAACTCCGCCGAGATCAGTCCACGCACGAGCAGCGCGATCTCGTCTCCCGTGCGGCGATGTTCGGTGGCGAGCCGCCAGTTCGCCCGCTCTTCCCGGCCCTCGAACAGGCCCAGCATCGTCTCCGTATTCCCGACGTCCACCGCGAGTATCATCGCGCTCTCCTCAGCCGTCATTCCGGGATCAGGGTTCCGTCAACCACGCGTCGCAGCGCCCCGCGGTCCGGACGAAACAGTAACGCACCGTCCGGAGCGATGCCGACGCATGTACCGGACAGCGGCTCTTCCTCGTTCCCCAGCTGGAGCGACCCGCGCCGATCCCGCATGCCGTCGTATCGATCCAGATCCTCGAGATCTCCCGGGCCCAGGGTCGGTCGGCGATCGGTCAGGTGAGCCCTGAGACCTTCCACGACCGCGTCGGCGACTGCCGTGAGCGCGACGGTCGTGCCGAGTTCCTCGTCCAGTGAAGTGGCGGAACGGGCTATGCGCTGCGAAATGCCCTTTCCCAGGGGACGGACATTGATGCCCACGCCGGCGACCAGGTACCGGGGGCGTGCTCCGACCCACGCCGCTTCGGTGAGGATGCCCCCGAACTTGAGACCGTTGGCATACAGGTCGTTCGGCCACTTCAGCTTCGGGTGCAGGCCCGGAAGGGCCGCATCCAGAGATCGGGCGACCCCCAGGCCCGCCAGGATGGAAATCGGACCGGACTGCTCGAATCCCTCCGGCCGGAACACCATACTCAGGTACACGCCCGCCCCGGCCGGCGACGCCCACGATCGTCCGGCCCGCCCGCGGCCCCGCGTCTGTTCGCCGGCGATCACGATCGTCCCCGCCGGCGCAGCTTCCTGTTCGGCGAGGCGTTTGGCCTCGTCGTTCGTCGATGTGACGGTTGCCAGCACCGTCACATGGTCCTGGCCCCAGCGGGCTGCCAGGTGGGCCGCCGTGTGCCCGT
>JAOTWC010000128.1 GCA_029863105.1 Gemmatimonadota bacterium
ACTGGCGGCTCGTGCGCCGGATCGATTGGTTCTCCCGGTGGATGTGGTGGTCGGGGAGCCGGGAAGATCTTCAGGGCAGGCGGTCGTGGCGGCCGAGGCCATTCCCTGGAATCTGGCCGCGTACGACATCGGACCGGACACCCGCGAGCAGTTCGCGGCGGCCATCGCGAAAGCCGGCACCTTCTTCTGGAATGGACCAATGGGCTGGTTCGAAGCAGAGGGCTACGGTGAGGGGACGCTCAGCGTGGCTGGCGCGGCTGCCGCCGCCGCCGAGGCCGGGACATTCACCGTCGTGGGAGGCGGAGATTCGGCCAGGGCGATCAGAGAAGCGGGTCTGGCCGATCGCGTGTCGCACGTGTCTACGGGCGGGGGTGCTTCGCTGGAATTTCTGGCACATGGTACGCTACCCGGTCTCGAGGCTCTCGATGACGCATGACAGCCGGCCGGTGTTCGCGGCCAACTGGAAGATGTTCAAAGGTCCGCGAGCGACACGCGAATTCCTGGACGAGTTTCTCGTGCGCTACCAACCGGCTGTGGATCGCAGGGTGGTGTTCTTTCCTCCGTCCATCAGCGTGGAGGCGTTCCTGTTCGCGGCCTCCGCGCGTCCCGATATCACGGTCGGTGTTCAGGATGTGCACGCGGAGGGCGAGGGGGCACATACAGGAGCGATTTCGGCGTCGATGGCCGTGGAGGCCGGGGCTTCATGGTCCCTGGCCGGGCATTCGGAGCGCCGACGGGAATTCGGTGACGACGACGCGCTGGTGGCGCGAAAGGTCCGACAGATCCTCCAATCAGGCCTTGCGCCGATCGTATGCGTCGGGGAGACCCTCGAGGAGAGGGAGGCGGGAGATCTGACCGGCGTCCTGGCGCGACAGGTCGGAGCCGTGCTGGCGGCTGTCGAGACCGCCGGGCACGCGGACCTGACATGGGCATACGAACCGGTGTGGGCCATCGGCACGGGCCGTACGGCATCCCCCGATGATGCCGCCGAAGCGCATCAAATCGTCCGCAGCGCCATCGCGACGCGTGCCGGAGATGTGACGGCGGAGCAGGCGGCGATCTTGTATGGAGGCAGCGTCAAGCCGAACAATATCGACAGCCTGATGGAAGCCCCCGGCGTAAATGGAGTACTGGTAGGTGGCGCGAGTCTCCATGCCGGCGATTTTGCGGCCATCTGCGGCTGCCGGCTTGGCTGAACGCGTTGACGGTACCCGGCCGGCGGGGTAGCTTCGCCGACCCTGATTCAAGTTGAGAGAGCACTGATGTTCACAACCCTGATTGTCCTGATTTCGCTAGTTGCGGTGTTCATTGTACTGGTCGTGCTTCTGCAATCCGGTAAGGGCGGTGGCCTGGCCGCGGAATTCGGCGGGGCTTCGTCCTCTACGGATTCGATCATGGGCGGACGCCAGGCTGCGAACCTGCTTACCCGGGCGTCGTGGGTCGGCGGGGGAGTGTTCCTGGCTCTGGCCATGCTGCTTGCCGTCCTGTCATCCCGGTCTGCGGCACCCCCATCGTCGATCCTCCGAAGCGAGTTCCAGACGCCGGCGGGAGCCCCGACCTCCGTGCTGGATGCCGAGGGGAGCGCCACGACACCGGTCCCATTGGACGGTTCGGGCGGAGCGGCCACCGAAGAAGCCTCGGAGACGCCCCCGGCCGAATCGGGACAGCGTGAAGAGCCTGGCCCTTAGGTTGCGGGCGGCTGCCGGTCCGGCTGAAACGGATCCGTGTCCGGCACATCCAGAAAATCGAGGTAGCGGTTCCGACCCTGCTGCTCCTCGAGCCAACTGTCGAATCCGGATTCCGCCTCGCTGTTGAAGCCGCGCCGCTCGGTCGCGACCCGGACCGCCAGATCGTTGGCATACTCGTTCTTCGGGTGGCCGGCGTGACCACGCACCCAGCGCCATTCCACGGTGTGTGCCGAGGCCTGCCGGCAGAGCCTCTTCCAGAGATCCAGGTTTTCGATCGGACCGGCCTTGCGGCGCCATCCACGGGCAGCCCAGCCGTGCACCCAGTCCTTCATTCCGCGCACGAGGTACTGGCTGTCTGACGTAAACACGACAGAGCAGGGGCGCTTCAGGGCTCGCAGGCCTTCGATGCCGGAGACAATCGCCATGCGGTTGTTCGTCGTATCGGCCTCGAAGCGAGCAAAATCCCGTCGGTGCCAGCCGCGCCGCTCGTCGAATCGCTCGATGAGTCCGGCAGCCGCGCCGGGTCTGGCCGTCTCGGCGAACTGGTTGCCGAGGCAGGATTCGTCGGCGAAGATGTAGACCAGCTGTTCGTCCACGGGTACTCCTGACAGAGACCTGAATGACACTCGAACCGTAACGGATGGTGGACGTGCCCCTTACGCAAGGCGCCGCCGGGATTCTCCTGCTCGAGGACGGCACCGAGTTCGCCGGACGGCTCGAGGGCCTCACGCCCTCGGTGGGTGAACTGGTGTTCACGACGAACATGACGGGGTACCAGGAAGTTCTTACCGACCCCTCGTTCGCGAGCCAGATCGTCGTGATGACATCTCCGATGATCGGCAACTATGGTGTAGCGGCCTCCGATGCCCAATCCTCCAGACCCTGGGTCGCCGGATTCGTCGTTCGCGAGTTGCGGGACAGTCGAGGAAGCTGGCGGGCGGAGACCTCGCTGCCGGACTATCTGCGCTCGCACGGGATCGCCGTTCTTCACGGCGTGGATACACGTGCCGTGACCAGGCACATTCGCTCACTGGGAGCGATGCGGGCGGTCATTGTGGCGGCGGATGCCGATCGCGACGCGGCGAGAGCCAGACTGGAAGCCGAACCGGCGATGCTCGGGCGCGACCTGGTATCCGTAGTTTCGACTCAGGCACCGTATGTCGTGGAGCCAGAAGCAGAAGCCGTGGCCGAAATCGCGTGTCTGGACCTGGGCGTCAAACGGCGCAGCCTGGACCTGCTTGCCGCGGAGGGATTCAGGGTGCGCGTCCTTCCGGGATCGTCCACCGTCGCCGACGTACTCTCGACGAACCCTGCCGGTCTGTTCGTGTCGAATGGCCCGGGCGACCCGGAGGCGGTGACGGGCGTCGGAGCCGTGATCCGGGAGATCGCCGAGGCCGGGTTGCCCGTGTTCGGAATTTGTCTGGGCTGCCAGCTCGTCGCGCGGGCCTTCGGCGGGCGCACCTACAAACTGCCGTACGGTCATCGCGGGGGGAATCATCCGGTGCGCGATCTTGAGACCGGTCGCGTGGAGATCACGTCGCAGAATCACGGGTTTGCGGTTGTCGAGCAAGACGCGGCGGTGGCGGGAGCCCCGACGCTCACGATCACCCATCGGAACTTGAACGACGGCACCATCGAGGGGGTTCGGCACCGGGACTTGCCCGTGTTCGCGGTTCAGTACCATCCCGAAGCCGCTCCCGGTCCCCACGACAGTCGCTACCTGTTCCGACGTTTCGTTGAAGCAATGCGCGCAACTCGCTCTGTGCCAACCGGTTGACAGAAGTTTACCGCCGAACGTAGCTTGCAACGTCTTTCGGACCCACGGCCGGAATCGGTTCCGCCAACAGGGGCTACGCGCGGTGAAGCGACGCACAGGTGTTCTTGGTATCGTTCTCATCCTGGTCCTGTTCGCCTCGGGCGCATATGTGGCCCTTCGTCTCATGCTCGGCTCGCCTCCCTCCATCGCCGTCGGCGGTCGAATCGCGGTTCTCCCCATCAGCGGGATCATTGAGTCCGAGCGCGAATTCGTGAGCCGCCTGGAGCGCTACGCGGAGGATGGGTCGGTGCGCGGCTTCCTGCTGGAGATTCGGTCTCCCGGAGGCGGCGCTGCCGCCTCGCAGGCGATGTTCTCGGCTCTGCGGGACTTCCGTGAGCGCGATGATCGGCCTGTCGTCGCCTGGATCGGCGCGGTGGGGGCTTCGGGAGGATACTACGCCGCATTGCCCGCGGACTCGATTCTGGCGCTCCCCAGTTCCATCACTGGCTCGATCGGTGTCATCATGAAGTTGCCGAACGCGGGCGAACTCCTGCGGCGGTGGGGCGTCGAGGTGGAGGTGATCAAGAGCGGAGAAAGCAAGGAGCTGGGTTCCCTGGCGCGGTCCCTCACCGAAACCGAACGGCAGGTGTTGCAGACGCTGATCGACGACACGTATGGCCAGTTCGTCGATGCCGTCGCCGAGTCACGGCCGCTGAGCAGGGATTCGGTTCTCGTACTTGCGGATGGTCGCGTGTATTCGGGATCGAGGGCGGTTGGCGTCGGCCTGATAGACGCAACCGGGACACGCGAGGATGCGCTGGCCGTGGCTGGCCGCATGGCGGGTCTGGGAGATACGCCTCGCACCGTGCGTCCCGTCAAGCGGTCGCTGACGTTCTGGGAGTGGCTTCTGGATAGTCACGGGCCCGGGTGGTTGGACAGGCTGGGATTGTCGGTCGGCAGTCCGGAGGGCCTGTCGGCGGTTCTGCGCTACGAATGGCAGTAGAGCATATGCCCAAGCAGGGAGGAACGGATGACCAAGGCTGACCTAGTCGAACAAGTCTACGAAGCGATCGGACCGGGTGTGACGAAGAAGGACTGTGGTGCTGTCGTCGATGCGTTTCTGAACGCAGTCAAGCGGGCGCTCGCTGACGGTGAGCACATCGAGATTCGCGGATTTGGAACGTTCAAGGTACGGCAGCGTCGTCCACGCCTCGCCAGAAACCCGAGAACCGGTGAATCCGTGCGGGTGCCATCGCGGCTCGTACCGGTTTTCAAGCCGTCCCGCCTGTTCAAAGCCGAGATCGAGACCGAGAACTAGCCGAAGAAACCGGCGATCCGGCGCACCCCCTCGGCCAGCGGATCGTCGGCTCCGGCGTACGTCATTCGAAGGTACCCGGGCGTTCCAAACGCCTCGCCGGGTATGGTGGCGACACCGGCCTGCGTGAGCAGGGCCTCGGCGACGTCCATCGAATCCTGTCCGTCGGTCAGGCGGAGGTAGTGGTAGATCGCGCCGGGCTGGTCGACCACCTCGATCCCCGGAACAGCCTGCAACGCCGCGAGGGAAAGTGTGCGGCGGCGATCCAGGGTCGCCCGGAATTCCCCGACGATCGACTCACGCTGCGGCGAGCTCAACAGAGCGGCCGAAGCGTACTGTGAGGGACTGGCTGCTCCCG
>JAOTWC010000004.1 GCA_029863105.1 Gemmatimonadota bacterium
CCGAGACCGACTGCGCGGCGAGGGTCTCCCGGATCATGTCAGTCGGATAGACGCCATCTGATGCCGAGAATCCGCGATGGCGCCAGTATTCTTCTTCCGACCGCCCGAGAATCCACTGTCGCCAATCAGGTTCCGGAACCGCAGCAGGATTGACGTACTCGATATGCCCGTCGTCCCCGTACACCGTGACGGCCAGCGGCAAATTGTCGAGGATGCGTTCCAGTTTGTCTTTGCCTGCTTCATTCTGCGCACTCAAGTTTCGGAGCCTGCTCACCATGAGGTTCATCGATCGAGCAAGCTGACCGATTTCGACGGGTCCATCCGTCGAAATGCGATGTTGGAGGTCGCCTTCCGCAATCACTTCGGTCGATCCGATGATCTTTCGCAATGGACGGGTGACGGTTGTGCTGATTGCCACCGTTAACAGCGTCCCGACGGTGAAGATGATCAAACTCACGAGAGCAATGAAATTCGCGGACTCCCTGGCCTCGCGCCGAAGGGCGTGAGACGAAGCAACGAGTTCCAGCGTACCGATACGGGCGTCGGCGAGCATGACCGGCACGGAGGCCGAGATCGGTTCCAGATCCCACTCGCTCCCCGGCTGCCTGTCGTCAAGCTCGGTGAGCAACGCTCCCGCCGAGTCACGCACCGCTATGTACAGCACCTCGTCGCCAAGCATGGCGCCCTGAAGTGCCTCGGAGATGGCCAGCGTGTCGCCGAACACCACACCGGAGCGCACCGTGAACGCCTGGATCGTCGCCAGCGCCTCGGTGCGGTTTTGGAGAGCTTCGAGAGCCACCCGCTCGAAGCGGTCCGGAACGTACAGGTAGATGAATGTCGAGATGACGCCCAACAGGCCGGCAAACATGACGGCCATCCTGAATCGCAAGGAATTGCGGGGCAGCCAGCTCAGCCGAGGCACCTTGTGCCCGGCCACTAGGACCTCACCATTCTGGCGAGCTTGAGCAACTCGGAGCTGAGATCAGCCCCTCCCGCGATCGCCGCCTCGAGGTTGACCAGAATCCGTGGCCGTCCGCGCTCCCGGTCCAGCCCGATCGCGATGCCGAGTTCCACGTACTCCGGGACGCCGGTCAGGGTGAGGATGCCCAGATCCCGCCCCGTCTGCGAGATGGACCGCACGTCAAAAGACCGGAGTGGAGTCAGGTACACGACATCCGTTCTGGCGGGCATCAGCCACTGCAGCGCGAGCGGATCGTCAGTTCCGCCCACGTCGACCGCTACGACGCGAATGGGTCGGCCGCCAAACCAGAACGCGAGCTCGTCTCGCAGGACACTCGTCGCCTCGTCCATGGCGGCCGTCGATTCCCTGGAACGCCGCTGATACAAGACCGCTATGACCGCCTCGTCCCGATCAGCCGTGAAGTTCCGATCGAACTGCATGACCTGGGAGAGTACGGCGAGCTGAACGCCAACTGGCAGGGGCATCTCCTGCGCCACGGCAGGGTGTCCCATCCCCAGCAGACCAACGGCCGCGACGACAGCTGATCGGCGAAGCATCACGAAAAATCCTCGCTGCACGTCAGAACCAGGTGCGCAGAGTGGCGACTACGGAACGTCCATCCTGACGGATTGCCTGCTGAGGAAACTCGAGTCCGACCGGAGTTGAATACTGCTCGTCGAGCAGGTTCCTCACGGAAAGCGAAACCTGCACCGGCCAGTGCTCGGGCGAGTTGAGTCCCAGATCGACAACCGTCGCAGGGGATGTTTGCGAACCGCCGAGCGTCAGCCGGGATGAATCGTGGCGGAACGTCGAAGCGATCGTCACGCCGGCCGGCGCCAGCGTCCACCCGGTGACTCGCAGCGAGAACCTCGGTGAGTTCGGGAGACCCATGTCGTTCGATTCGCTCACGAGCTGGTACGCCGCGCTCATCGTGCCGCCGAACCGCTCGCCGGGCTGCGCTTTGAGCTCCACTTCGAACCCGCGACCTTCCGCGGAACTCTGATTGAAGAATTTCGGGAGCCCTGACAGCGGATCAAACAGCCGGTCGATGAGATTGGTCATCCGGATATCGTAGAAGGAGATGGCACCGAACAGGCCATCCGTCAGCCTTCGCTCGTACGCCAGTTCCAGTGTTCGAATTCTCTCAGGCTCGAGATCCGGATTGCTGAGAACCAGCCCGGGCTGCCCCACGAACAGCTCGAAGGGTGTGGGCGCCCGGAAGGCCTCACCATACAGGACCTTGAAGGTCCCGTCGTCAGCCAGACGGTACACCACAGCTGCCCGCGGCGTGAGCGCGGAACCGACGGTCGAGTAGTGATCGAGGCGCGCACCAGCGTGAAGCGACAGATCCTGAGTGACCGACCACTCATCCTGCGCCCAGGCGGAGAGAATCGTAAACGGAGACTCCAGCGTGGTGACGAGAAATCCGCTGTTGACGTCGACCGTGTTCTCGACGTGGAATCTCGATTGGACTTCGATACCCACCGAGAGCCTGTTGCTGGCGATCGGATCCCATTGAAGCTGGCCGTCGGCGGTGAACCGCTGGCCTCGCGAGTGGAAGTCGAGAGTGCCCCCCGGCCCCGCCATGAGAAGATGACCTCTCGTGTGCGAACGATCGTAGGATACTCCCCCCGCAACCGACACGTCGGAACTCAGGACGGTCTCGTAGCGCATTGCCGAGCTCAGCCAATCGTTGCTGATCTCGTTGCTCTGTTCGTTGAACAGGGCCCCGAAAGCGCCCGCGGCAAGGCCCTTGTCACGTTTCTGCCCGCCCACGGAGATGGAGAAGTCTCCCCAGCGCAGCTCGGCAAAAGCACCCCCGGCTTCCTCAGCATCTCGCTTCGTCGCAATACCGAAGTTCGTTTCGGGTGCGTCGAATTCGGGGAAGTACAGGTCCTGGCCATCCATATTGCGCCAGTACGCATTCGCGACGAGCTGCACGCCCGCGCCGACGCTCCCTGAATGACCAACCGAAACTTCCTTGCGGCCGAAGCTTCCCACTCCGCCTTGTATGAAGGTTTCTTGCGCATCGGCGGCGGTCTTGGTGATGACGTTGATGACCGCGAACATGGCATTGCTGCCGTAGGCCGCCGACCCGGGGCCGCGAACGATTTCGATCCGGTCGACAACACTGAGATCCACACCGAAGGTCTCTCCGGTGAGCGCGGTGTCGAAGTACGGATCGTTGCGCCGCTGCCCATTGAGGAGCACGAGGACGCCCGGATTCACCTGAGACGTGCTGCTGAACCCTCTTACGCCAACCTGCGAGACGATGCGGTCATCGGACGTGTAGAAGCCCCGAGAAAACTGGAGTACTTCCCCAAGTGTAGTGTAGCCGAAGCGCCTGATTTCCTCAGCCGTGACGACCGTCACAGAGGCCGGGGCCTCGCGGGCGCTCTGCACATACCGAGACGCCGACTCGACAGGTATGCTCAGCAGCGAATCCAGCGACATCACCGCGGCAGACGGCGTTTGGGCGACGAGCGGGTTTGACAGCGGCTGGCCGATGATCGTGGCCAGTGCTGCAAACACGAGGAGTTTCCGGCTATCTACCATGATTCCCCCGGCCATTCGGTAAAATCGACAATCCGATCCACTTGGTGGTATGCAGGCCGTGTGCCCAGGTGCGGCATCGTTAGCCAGGGCCACAAAACCGGGCAGGACGCGTACTTGCGGCCCGTGACGTGTTGCTTGGTGCAAGAATTATGGGCGATTCGACGCACTAGCTGCCCAGCCGCGCAGGTCGCAGCCCTAGCAGTCTCCGGTCCGTGTCCGGGAACGGTTCTTGATCTGGTGGGCACCCGTCATCGACCGGCACACAACCTTGGCAGCGGAGATCCGGATGCAGGTTGAGCAGTCCCGCTGGAACGCACGCACCGGCTGGGATGGCCCGCTTGGCCACACCGTCAGCGCGCCCCAGCTGGTGTTCGTATTCGGAGGCCGCGAGCAGTTGAGCGGGCAGCCGCTGGACCGGGTGTTCGAGACGTTCCCCGGTGCGCAGGTCATGGGCTGCTCGACAGCCGGCGAGATCTCGGGTGTGGCCGTATCAGCTTCGACCGTGGCAGTGACTGCGATCGAGTTTGAGAGCAGCACGATCTCCGTGGTCTACCAGGACGTGGAGAGCCCCGAGGCCAGCGCCGAGGCTGGAGCCAACCTGATGGAGCAACTGCCCTCCGATGGACTCCGGCACGTGTTCGTGCTCAGCGAGGGCGTGCACGTCAACGGATCTGCACTGGTTGCCGGTATGGAGACAGTGCTTCCCGGTGGAATCGGTATCACCGGTGGCCTGGCGGGGGATGGCGACGCCTTCGAGCGCACGGTGGTTCTGCGGAACGGAGCCGCGGAAGCCCGGATCGTCAGCGCGGTCGGCCTGTACGGCGACAGCCTCAGGATCGGCCAGGGATGCCGGGGCGGCTGGAGTCCTTTCGGCCCGGCGATGACGATAACGAGTTCCGAAGCCAATGTCCTGTACTCGCTCGATGGGGTTCCGGCCCTGGACGTGTACCGCAGCTACCTGGGTGATCGCGCGGTCGAACTTCCCGCTGCCGGCCTGGCCCTGCCGGTCGGAGTTCAGGCTCCCGGCACGTCGGCACTGGTCGTGCGCACACTGTTGTCGACGAATCCCGACGACGGATCGATCGTGTTTGCGGGGGAGATGCCGCAGCAGAGCTCCGTCCGCTTCATGAGGGGAAAGCTCGACCACCTGATCGGCGGTGCACGTGAGGCCGCCGCGGGGTTGCGGCTGGACGGTGAACGTTCACCGCAGCTGGCGATCGTCGTCAGCTGCACGGGACGTCGTCTTCTGCTCAAACAGCGCGTGGAGGAAGAGATCGAAGAGGTTCGCTGCGAGCTCGGAGCCGACACGAAACTGACCGGATTCTACTCGTACGGCGAGATCGCCGTCGGTGCCGCGTCGACTCGGTCTGAACTGCACAACCAGACACTCACGATCACCACAGTTTCCGAGGACTAGATGTCTGAGATCCCGCTACACCCCCTTCTCGAACGCCAGCTGGAGAAGGTGTTTCCCGACCATCGACCCGCGAACCTCGAGCCGCTCATCGCGCTGGTCGATCAGGCGTACCGCGGACAGGATGACGATCGCGCGCTGCTCGAACGATCACTGGACGCCTCGTCCACGCGGCTGTTGTGGAGCGACGAGGCACTGAAATCCGTTCTCAGCGTTACATGCGATGCTGCCGTGCGCGTTGATGCGAACGGATCGATCATCTCGGTCCTGGGTGGGCAAGACACCTGCCTGCTTGATGACGCGACCTCACTCGTGGGATGCCAACTGAACGAGGGGCCGGTAGCCTGCTCGCACCGGGAGCTTGAAACGGCACTCCGGCACGCTGGAATCGAAGGGTCGGATGACAGCATCGTGTTCACTCGCTCGCTCGACGGACAGGCACACCGCTTTCGCCTCGCGCTCGTGGCCACGTCGTCAAACACTTTCGCGGCCGTGATCCGACGCGTGCCGGCTCAGGAGGCGGCGAACGAATTCGTGTCCGTGCGCCGGCGGGCGATGCACGATCTCGCGAACCAGGTGGGATCGATTCTCGGCCTGATCAGCCTTGCCGCCATGGATCTTGAAGAGACCCATCCGGCACATGAGGCCGTTGCCGATGCGCTGGGTGCGGTGAACGCGGCCACGGAACTGCTGCGGTCGATCCGCACGAGCCAGCCCGCGGTGCAGGAGCGGCCCGCCACATCACAGGCCCCGACGAACGCCTGACCCACTCCTATTCGATTCTCGCCAGCTTCAGCAGCTCGGAGGTGAAGTCACACCCCTCCTCGTAGGATGCCGCGAGATTCACGACGATCTTCGGTCTGTTGGCGAACAGGTCCAACCCGACAGCGACCCCGGACGCTACATACCCCGGCACACCCGTATAGGTGATCATGTCCAGAGACCGGCTTGCGGTCGTAATCAGGCTGAGGTCGAACGCCCGCAGGGGTGCAACGTAGATCACGTCGGCTGCCGAGTTCGCCAGCCTCCAGCGCCAGCTTCGAGATTGATCGACGTCCACGAACACGTACCTGACCGGAATCTGGCCTGCTCCGCCGAACGCGATCTTGTCTGCCGCTTCTGCCACTTGATTCCTGGCGAGGACAGAAGCCCGAAACCCACTTTGATATACGATCGCGATGACGAAATCTTCTCCGACTCGTTCGCTGAAGGTCCTGTCGAAGGCCAGGATCTTCGTCAGCAGCGGAATCTGAATGGATACCGGAACCGGCATGTCCTGCCCGTTCACCGGGGAGGGGAAGGCCGTCGTGATCGTCACGAGTGCCGACACGGCGATACCGAGCCGCGTCATGCCTCGGGCCAGACCGCCGCGCAAGTCAGCCGGGCGCTGCAGGCGCCGCATCATGCGCTAGTCCCTGACTTCCACTACCAGGCGGATTTCACGGCCGTTCTGCGCGATGGCGCTCTGTTCATGCTCCCAGCCGCCGGGCGTCGAGTACTGGCTGTCGAACAGGTTGCTCACCTTGAGGAACCCCCGGAAGCGATTGTTCAGACGGGACGTGGACAGGGTCAGATCGGTCAACATGAATGAGTCGACCATGTCTTCCCACACGCTCATTCGCTGACTGTCATACCGCAGATTGACGGCGGTCGTGAGCCAGGGCTGTGGTTTGAACGCCATTCCTGCTCTGACGAGGTACTTGGGGGAGTTCGTCAGAGACATGTCGAGCACGTCGTCGGTCGCATTCTGGTACACGAAACTCGCGTACCCCGAGATGCCCCACTGATCGCGCACCTGGACTTCCAGCTCGATTCCCTCCGCACCAACGGCCCCACGATTCTGGTATTGAAAGATTCCTTGCCTGCCAAGCTCTTCTTCGATCAGGTCGGACATCGAATAGCGGAACAGGGAAGCGGTGCCATACACTCCGGGTGCCAACCTCTGTTCCCACACAAGCTCAAACGTCTCGATTCTCTCGTCCTGCAGGTCCGGGTTCGCTTCCCAGTAGTCCGCTTCCTCGTAGTTCAGTTCATACAGGTTGGGCGCCCGAAAAGCCCGACCGTAGAGCAGCTTGGCCGTGCCGGATTCACTCGGATGATACACGAGGGCCGCCCGCGGCATGAACGCCGAACCGGAGTTGGTGTAGTGGTCGACCCGCCCGCCCGCCGTCACCGACACGTTGTGGGTCAGCTGCAATTCGTCCTGCACAAAGAGGGAGTAGATGGAGAACGGAAAATCACCTTCGAAGAAGTCACCGGCTTCGTCGCTGAAATAATAGTCAGCCTTACTGGTTGTGCGGATTTCCGTGCCGACCAGGAGTCTGTTGGAGGCGCTGTAGTCCCACCTGAGGGTGGCCTCGCCGCCGAACCACGTCACGTCGTTGTGGTCCTCCCACAGCCCGCCAGCCGAGTTTTCGTCATACGGGTAATACCCGTCGTAGGAATACCCGTCGTAGAAGGCGCGAACCACCAGGTTCACCGGACCCGTAGACTCGCGATCATACTTGAGTTCCGCGAAGTACCGGTCATCGTGCGTGTTCGTCAACTCGTTGAACAACGTCTCGTAAGGCGCCGTCGGCACGTCCTTTTCCCGCCAGGTCGCCAGCGCAGTCAGGCTCAGATCGCCGAACTTCACGACCCCATATCCTCCGACGTGCATGTCTCGGTCGAGTCCTACCGCGAGACCGTCGTTGCCCTGCGGGCCGTCGAACTCCGGAAAATAGAAATCCTGGCCCTCTGACTCGAAATAGTTCGCCGTGACCATGACTTCCACGCCACTCTCAGCGGACGTCCCCAGCGTAAGCGAGCCGGACCGCGTCCCGAAGCTCGCCGCCTCTCCGCTCAAGCGGAGACCGCCGATCGCGTCGGGCTGTTCGGTGACGAGGTTGATTACGTTGAACATCGCATTGTTGCCGTAGATCGCCGACCCCGGGCCGCGAATGATCTCTATCCTCTCCACCGCCTGCAGATTCAGTCCGAGGGCCGACCCGATGAACGCGCTGCCATAGAACGGCTCGTTCATGGGCCTGCCGTTGACGAGAAGCAGGCTGCGGTTGTTGTAGTCCGTCGGCCGGCTGAACCCCCGGTTTCCGAGGTATGTGTAGTTTCTGTCATTGGTGATGTACATGCCACGAACGTTGGCCAGCGCTTCAGCCAGCGACATCCACCCGTACGCCCAGATATCCTCTTTCGTGAGGATCGTCACGGACGCGGCGACTTCGCCGGTCGTCTGCGCGTACTTGCCGGCGGAACTGATCTCGAGACTCAGCAGCTCATCGAGACCAAGGACGGCGGCATCAGGTATCTCCTGTCCCGCAATCGGCTGGGCGCCGACCAGTATCGCGATGGTGCAAACCCCCGTCGCGAGACGATTTCTGAAGTGTGGCATGTTCCATTTCTCCCTTGGAGTGCGTCGCGGATTCCTTGTCTTCCTCAGCTATACCGGGCTGCTAGGGCGCGCCGCATGACTCGGGATCATCCGTTCAAGGCCCTGTCCGAAGGTCCAGATCTACCATAACCAGACCACCAAGTACGCAAATCGCGGGCACCCGCGGGATCGCAGGGAGAAGTTCGTCCCGGCCGGGTGCGGGGCAGGCCTATTGCCGCCGAATCATGCGGATGAGCAACGCACGCGGGGTTACGGGAGAGGGTGTGGTTTCGGCGCTTACGGGGGGTTGTTGCGGGCGCGCCTCGGTCGAATCTGCCCACAATATTGCAAAACAAGAGAGGAGGCCGAGATACGGCCTGCGACTCGTCACGAGTGTTCCTCAGGGGCGAGCGCTATCGCGTGCCCCGCTACTCCGTGACGACCTGCCGCCGGAACCGGTCCACGAGGAGATCGAACGCCTTCGCCGCGGGCCGTCCCTGCTCGCCCTCGTACCAGCCCATCAGGATGCCGTCATGGACGAGCCGCGGGCTGAATTGCCCTCCGGTCGTGCGGGTGCCCAGAAACGGCTCGCTGACTCCCGGCCTGGTGTCGTAGGCGGAGTAGCGCCCGCTGGTCGTCTCGACGTGGCCGAGCCACAGCATGTCGGCCGCCGGGTCGCTCAGCAGTCCGATCGCGGACTGGTCTTCCGGGCGCACCGGAATCACGCGCGCCGATCGGGGGCCCACCTCAAAAATCGTATCCGGGACCGCCTTCGACCACACCCACAGGCCGTTGCCCGACGAGGCCATGAGGGTCTGGCCCGGCGTCGCCCTGGCATCCCGCAGAGAGGGCGGGCCGGTGTCCGGCGACAGCAGCGTATCCCGGCTGGCCCCCAGCGCGTCAGTACGGATGATCAGGACGCGCCGCGAGCTCCCGAAGTCGCTCGACGCGACCCCGAACAGATAGCCGATCGGTGCCCGACTGAACTCCATCACGGCCGGAAGGAACTCGATCTGGAACCCGCGAATGAACTCCCCGTCCGGCGTGAACAGGTCCACGGACCTGGTTTCGCCATCGTAGACGGAGAGGCCCAATTCCGCGGATATCGCCAGTTTTGCCGGCACCCGGATCTGAACCGGTTCCCGATCATCCGCGCCGATCGCCGCATAGCGGCTCTGCTCCGGAATGAACAGAAACACCGCCTTGGCCACCGGATCCGCCGCCCACATGGACGACCGCGACACGGTCTTCACGTCCGTCGGCCCGATGGTCGGGACGAACGTCGTGTCGGGCTGCTGCCAGTAGGGCAGCGCGGCCGCCTCATCGCCCTCGGAGCCCATATCTCCGCACCCCGCCAAGGCCGCGCAGACCAGCGCCATGTTCCAGGAAATCCACTTGCGTCTCATGTATGCCCGTCCCGTTCCGGCATGGATTGCGTGCTCCCCCGACGTCCGACGAGGCTGGATGATAAGAATCACCGGATTGGAGGCAAGGAGGGGAAGGTGTGATGATGTGGCGTTGAGGATGTGTTGATCCACGCGATCGATGTTCAAGCTCTCGGCCCAATCGGGTCGGTTCGAAACAGGCTAAAGACATGATCTACTTGAGAGCTCTGGGCGGTTTGTCGCTGTTGGACGATCGGGGCCGCAACATTCACTTGCGCTCAAAGAAGCACCTTGCGCTCCTCGTCTATCTAGCCTCAGGGGCAAGGCGGACCTACGATCGTTCTCATCTCGCTAGACTGTTCTGGACGACGGCGGAAGCTCAGGCCAGGCATTCGCTAAGCCAAGCTGTCTACGACCTGACTCAGCGATTGGGTCCAATCGTCTCGCGAGGACCCGGGACAATCATCACCCTGAACGCTACCTGCCTAAGATCGGATGTTCTTCAACTTGAAGCGGCCTTGAAAGCTGGTAATCTCACTGAGGCTGTTGACCTATATCAAGGTCCGTTCGCCGAAGAACTGGTCGCAGCGGGAACCGACGAGTTTGATCGGTGGCTCGATGCTGAGCGAACACGTATCTCTCGGCTTGGTGAGCTGGCGCTGAGGCGATTTGTTGCAACGTGCGAGTCTCAGGCGGATTGGGGCAAAATGTGTGTCGCGGCCCTGCGTCTAACGGCATTGGCGCCCCTAGACGAGGCAATTCACAGAGCGTTCATGCGCGGGCTCTGGCTTCAAGGTGACGGTGCGTCTGCCCTCCGCCACTACGAAAGTTGCGTCTCTGCCCTACAAGCTGAGCTTCCGGGTGGAGTATCTGAGGAAACCAAGGCACTACTCGAAAAAATTAGAGAAGATCCTCGGCCTAGTGCACTCTTTTCGGAGAAGGACTTTGAGCTGCCCTTGATAGGTCGCGCTCGAGAATTCGGTCTACTCCGTGAAGCCGTTGCATGCATTGGCGCGTCAGCGAGCAGCTCGGTTATTGTGACCGGAGAGACAGGAATCGGCAAGACAAGACTCCTTGAAGAGCTCATCCGGTCACTGCGCATCGAACCGCTTTACGTACTCGAGAGTTGTTGCTACCAGGTCGAAGCGGACGAGCCATACGGGTCCGTTCTGGACAGCCTTCGAGCGCTTCTCGCTGATAACGAGGCGACTGCAGCAGAGTTGGTTCCCCACATGCGTAACGTTGGGCAGCTTCTGCTCTGTGCTGCTGATGACGACGAAATACCAAATAATGACCTAACTTCAGCAGGGAGACAGCGCCGCCTGCACGACGAAGTTGTTGTGCTCCTGCAGGCGGCGTCGAAGAAGCAACCAGTCGTGTGGTGCATAGACGATGTTCAGTGGATCGATAGGTCGTCAGAAGGTCTTGTGCACTACGTGTCTCGTAGGATGGTCGGATATAGATTTCTTTTCATCCTCACCGTTCGAACCCCAGTCGGCGAAAGGCTTCCTTGTTCGAATCAGCGATTGCCCGTCTCTCGGCACGTGACGATTAGTGAAGTTCACCTTACGCCCCTGACTGAAACGCAGATACGCGAGATTCTGACACAAGTAGAGCCCGAGGCGCGGGACCATCCAGCCATGAGCTTGGCGGTGCGGCTGTCCTCCGGCAATCCGTCCTACGCCCTAGAAGTATTGAGAGCAGCGGCAAGTTCGAAGGAGTGGGCAAGGTCAGCTGTTCAGTGGGATCCTATTAATCACGTGCAGTTGAGGCGCGTGCTGGCGGTACGCCTCGAAGGCCTCAGCAGCAAAGAAATACGGGTGCTGAGGTCCGTCGCTGTACTTGGTCGTCTGGCCAGACCCAGCCTTGTGGCTCAGCTGGCAGGTCTTAGCCTGGCCGAAACGGCACATGTTGCCGAAGAAGTCTACCGACGGCGGCTGATTGGCGACGAAAATAATCGCCTGACTTTCGTGAACGATGCCGTTCGCGAATACGTAGTCAGTCAGATGTCAGGGCTTGAGCACGCTGCGTTCCACTTGAGTGCTGGGAATGAGCTCGAACGGGAAGGGGGAGTGTCGGCCGGTGCACTCGCGACCCACTTCTATAAAGGCGACGACTGGGCTCGCGCTTTCGGTTATGCGATGGAGGCTGCCACCGTCGCACGCGACTCTGGAGGCAATGCAGAAGCTGCTCATTTCGCTGGAATCGCAGCAAGTGCAGCCACTGGAAGCGACGAGCGCAGGGCAGCATTGATGGCTCGCGGGGACGCCCTGTTTGCCGAGGGGCATCCTAATGCTGCTGCCGTCAGCTATTCTGAGATACTGAGCACAACTTTGCCGCCTACGATTCCGGAAGTTGTGACTGTATTCTTGAACCTAGGTGCGGCCCACATTGAGGCTTGCAACTGGCCCGCCGCGGGGGATGTGTTGGCCAAAGCGGAATCACGCTTGGCATTATTGGAATCGTCCAGCGCTCATCTGCGCCTCAGGGCTGAACATGCGTCCATGATGCTAAAGCTGGCCCTAAGAACGGCGGATCAGGCTTCCTTGGAGGCACAAGGCTGCATCCTCAAACGATTGATTTCCGACCTCGGTCAGGTGGCTTCACCAAGAGCCGAAACTGCCTTGTCTATTCTCATGGCGGCTGCCGTCCACGAGTCCCTGACCGGATCAGGTGATCGAGCCACCACTCATTTAGTAGCGGCGCAGGGTCATGCTGCCTCGGTACCGCAGGCCGATCGGTTACGGTATTTGTCACTCAGGGGAATTGTTCGGACCCGCCAGGCTCTCTGGGATGCTGCCGAGGCTGATTTTCTGGAAGCGCACAGGCTAGGGGCCAAGTCGGGCGATCAAGTGGCCCTGATCCGTATATGGAACAATCTGGCTTGTGTGTCGCTAGGCTCTGGAGAATGGGCAATGGTTGAGCAGCGACTGAGTGAGGCGGGTGCGATTCAGACCGGCATGCCCGAGGAGACAGACATGAGCATTCCGGTAGCCTTGAATCGTGCGAACATGCTCTTCTATCAGGGGTTTCTCTCTGAAGCGGCTGCTGCCTACACTCAGGCGGAAGTCCTGTGCAGGAATCAACGCTCTCCGGAGTACCTACCGGAAGTCATGTCTTGCCGGGGCCTAGTTGCCTTGCAGAGGGGCATCCGACATTCGGCGGAAGAGGTCTGGCAGGAGTTGCAAGTCGATCGTTCTAGCGTTGGCGCGCTGGGATCTCAGGAACGATTCAAGCTTGAATGGTTTGCCGCGGCCATGCAGAGGCCGCTGGATGGAAGACGCCTGCTGAACGCGGCCAACGACGAAAAGGAACGAGACGTGCCTAGTTACTTGAAACTGCTAATGATCGAAGCTGTCATCATGCAGAGAGGTGAAGCGCACATCTCCGGAGTAAGGCGATCGCTAAAGGAGGCGCACATGGGGTGGTTCTATCACTTCATTCGGCGTTGGCATCGAATGTCCGCACTCCACTAAGTATGGCGCGGCTTGCTTGCCCACTGGCGGCCGAGTAGTACTCTCACTCGGCAAGCCAGAGATTTTCTCTCCGGCTGCCTTGCAAAAGCGCCTGCGAGCCATTCACTTGAAGCTGTATTCTGCTGGTGCGAGTCAACTGGCATGTGGATGGCCCCCCGGACTCGCGTACTACCTTAGCAGAGCGGAGCGCGATCCTCCGAGCGAAGATGAAGCATGCCCGAAGCGGTGGGTATGACTGTCATACGAAAGGGGGTACGGCTCTATGGGCTGGTTATTTAAGCTGTTAATAGGTGGTTCGCTAAAGTGGTAACGTAGAGATCTGGGGGGTCATCTTCTGACCATGGCGTTAGACAAGCGACTCCGTAGAGCAGTCAACGCCACCATAGCCCTTAGCATTCTCGCCGTTCTTGTGGCGTGGTATCTTTGGCCCCCACTGCTTCAAAGCCAGCCTTGGCTCGAGGCATTCGGCACACTCCTGGCCCTCAGTATCATCAGCACACTCATGGCACTGCAGGTTGCTGAGGGTGGGACCACTTCGTCGCTAGAGTTTATCCCGCAGCTGGCTGGCGTCATGCTTCTTGGTCCTGCCGGCGCCGCCATGATCGGACTTCTTTCCGAGCTTTTTTCCACACTTTTTGATCACCAGAAGCCGCTATTCAAGAGAGCCTTCAATATCGCTCAAATGACGCTATCGGCGGCTTGCGCTGGCTTGGCATATGTGACATTCGGTGGACCAGTAAGCCTTGATTCCTTTCTCTTGCAGCAAACATTTGCCCCATTCCTGTTGGCCGTCGTCGTCTACTTTGCTGTCAACACCGGCAGCGTTTCGTATGTAGTTGCAGCCGCCCAGGGCAGTTCAGTCGGTGACGTATGGCGGCAAATCGCGGGCGGTCTGATCGCCTTCGACATCACGATGAGCTTCATCGCCCTCGTCGTGGCCGTTTTATACGCTGCATTTGGTTGGATTGTCATTCTCTTCGCCATTATCCCGCTATTCGGACTGCGGTACAGCTACGGCGTAAACCTCGAACTGCAGCAGCTCAACACGGATCTTCTGCGCTTGATGGTCAAGACGATTGAGGCGCAGGATCCCTACACTTCGGGTCACTCGATCCGCGTGTCGGAAACGGCTCGCGCGATCGGACGCCTGATGGGTATTCGCCGCAGGCGGTTGCGACAGATCGAGACGGCCGCCCTGCTGCACGACATCGGAAAGATCGACGTCGCCTACAGTGAGATCCTCCGACAGAAGGGTGGACTGACCCCGGAGCAGCGTGACCTGATCCGTGATCACCCGGATCGGGGTGTTGAGATCGTGAAGTCGATCCGGAGCATCCCGCAGGTGGTGCTCGACGACATCCGATTCCACCATGAGCGGTGGGACGGAGATGGTTACCCGACCGGGCTCAAAGGCGATCAGATACCGATTGGGGCGCGGATCATCATGGTCTGCGACACGATCGATGCCATGACCACGGCCCGACCCTATCGCGGTGCGCTACCAGTGTCCGTAGTGAAGGAAGAGCTAATCAAGCACCGGGGGGGACAGTTCGACGCGCGCATCATCGACGCTGTGCTGGAAGCGGACCTCCTGGGCCGTCTGTTCCCGGAGTAAGGGTGCCTAAATGGGGGGCGCTCGACGAAGTGCAAGAGACCTCGTCGATTCAACCCCGGGATGTAGAAATGGGGTCAGCCATGATCGCAGCAGCCGCTCAGTAAGTTCAAGTGGATAGGGCGTTGGATGACCCCGGGTCGAGGCACCTCCAATGGACCAAATCTGCTGGAACCACACCCGGTGCTCAGCCCCACTGATGACGCTCAGCACGGTTGACCCCCGGCCGATGCGCAGCTCGACCTATCCGCCCCACATCACGAGCAGCGCCTGGCTCACGAACGCGAGAAACACCACGGGCCACGCGATGGCCAGCACCGCGTGGACCCTGGGGTTCGAGGTCGCCATGCCGACGACGGCGATCACGAACCAGGAGGAAACCAGCACGGGGTAAGCGGCCGGAACGGGGCGGAGATCGAACGTCTCCTTCAGGATCGTTTCCGGAATGTCGATCAGACTGCACAAGGCGAACAGTCCGAAGAACCACCGCCGGTGCTCGAAGAAGTGGGCCTTCAGATCGGTGCCCGGTACCATGTCGTAGGGATACAGGGCGTCCGCGAGCATGAACAGCAGGGTCGCGTACAGCATGATGAACAGGAAGAGAAAGAACGTCCAGCCGTCGAGAAAATCCCATGACACCATTCCCCACCAGACGCCCAGCAGCAGCAGCCAGACGTTGAACGTCCAAACCCACTGAACCCAGTAGGGCTGGTAGTCCGCCTTCCGCTTGATCGATCGGCTGACGTTGGATGTGAGCCGGGCGAGGGCGAGACCGAGAACGACCGACACGAGAATGCCCAGGTATTCGAACGAGCTCACAACCACTCCAGGAAATCGGTGATGTTCTCTGCCGCATCCGCAGCCGACGTCTCATCCGCCTCGATCCACACGGCCGGGACAATGATCGCGTCGTAGTCGAGCACAGCCGCCTCACGTAGTTTCACGGTCGAACTTGCCGGGCGCTCGACGCGAGCGCGAGCCAACCGACTACAGTGGAAGATGTCACGATGATCAGACGAGCGTTGTTGCTGGTCGTCCTGGGCGGCGTCTGGGCTCCGGGGCTGATCGCCCAGGAGCCGTCCGACCTCGATTCCGCCCGCGAGGTGCTGTCCGCCTCGGCGCGAACCGGGGGTTGGTGGGTGACGTCCAACGCCGCTTACTGGACCGAAGACTCTGGAGAGCCGAGAGAATACGCCCTGATGTTCGAGCTCGAGCCGGGCGGCTTCTCGATGCGGGGATGCCTGTGGGGCGTATCGAACGGAGAGGCCACGGCTCCGTACTGGTACTTCTTCCACGCCTGGGACCCGTCTGAGCGTGCCATCCTGGCCTACCAGGTCAGTCCTACCGGAGTCGTGGCGATCGGTCACGAACGCCCGACTGGACCGCGGGCCACGGAGGCCATCCAGCGGCTGCACGTTCCGGGACAGGACCCCGCCGGGATCCGTCATCTCAACGAATGGCCGCACCCCGACACGCTGGAGTCGAGAAGCTTCGACCAGCGCGGGGACGGCTGGGAGCCGCGCCGGTCGTACACCTGGATCTGGACACCATCCACCGGGCCCGGGGCCTGCGCCGGGTAACACGCGGGACCCGGCGGTGCCGCCGTCATTCGTTTTCGCCCGGCACCTGATTCTCCCGCGCGAGGCGCTTCGCCACGAACGCGCCCAGCACGAGGCCGGGAATCTGCAGCAGGTTGATGCCGGCCTGGCTGACGGCGACGCTGAACGGTTCGCTCGACAGAGTTCCGGAGGCCAGCACGATGAGCGAGAGCAGGGCGGCGACCCCGACCGCATGACCGTAGGGGTGACTCGGTGCGATGCGCCCGGCGGCATAGCCCGCGGCGCCTTCGGCGACGAGACCGATCGCGACCACCATCAGAATGAGCCCGGAGGGGTTGTCCCCCCCGAGTTCGCCCGGGAAGACGAGCCGAGTAAGGGCGAGGGCCGCGAGGCCCACGGCTCCCAAAACGGCGACTCCGGTCAGAACGGCGGCGGCGGAACGCGTCATCGTCGCTTCCTCTGCTAGGGTCCACGAAAGCCTAGATCGCACCGGCCATGACGGCAACCTGCGCCGGGCGTTACCTTACGGGCGCCGGGTGCCGGCCGGGCTCCAGGGCCACATTTCCGGGTATTGAATTCATGGTTCCAATCAGACACTTCTTCGCGGAACTCAGGCGACGCAAAGTGATTCGCGCCGCCGGTCTGTACGTCCTGGTCGCCTGGATGGTGATCCAGGTAGGCGAGGCCACGTTCGACAGCCTGGATCTCCCCGACTGGTCTCTCCGCCTGGTGATCGTCCTCGCCGCGCTGGGCTTTCCGCTCGTCCTGGTGCTTGCCTGGGCGTACGATCTCCAGCCCGCCCGTGACCGGAAAATCCTCCGCACGCCGCCGACGGACCGATCACCGATCGAGTCGATTGCCGTGTTGCCGTTCGCCGACATGAGCCCGGACGGCGATCAGGCGTACTTCGCCGACGGCATCGCCGAGGAGCTGCTGAACACGCTGACCAACTGCTGTCGCCATCTGCGCGTCGCCGCCCGCAGCTCCAGTTTTGTGTACAAGGGCGTCGACACGGACGCGCGTGAGATCGGCGCCCGCCTGGGCGTCGATGCCCTCGTGGAGGGAAGCGTCCGGAAGTCGGGGGATACCGTGAGGATCACGGTGCAGCTCATCGACGTCCGGGACGGCTATCACATCTGGTCGGAAAGTTACGATCGGCAGCTCGTCGATCTGTTCGCCGTGCAGGATGAAATCGCCCACTCGGTCGTCGACGCGCTGGACCTCTCGCTGACCGATCACGATCGCTCCGCGATCGCGGGATCCCCGCCTGCCGATGTGCGCGCCTACGAGTTCTACCTCAAGGGACGCCAGTTCTTCCACCAGAGCCGCAAGCGGAGCCTGGCGTACGCGCAGGATATGTACCGCAGTGCGATAGATGTCGATCCCGCCTACGCACTCGCGTGGGCAGGCCTGGCAGCGAGCGCCGCCCTGTCGGCGATGTTGTATCCCGGCGCCCCGTCGGCCGACAAAGACATCGCGCAGGCGGATGCGGCGAGCGCCAGGGCGCTGGAGCTCGACCCGTCGCTGGCCGATGCCCATGCGGCCCGAGGGTTCGCCCTGTTCCTGATGCAGAGTTACGAGGAAGCCGAGGCAGCCTTCGAGAAGGCCATCGAACTGGACCCACAGCAGTTCGACGCACACCTGTTCTATGGCCGCACGTGCTTCCAGCAGGGCCGATTCGAGGACGCGGCGCGTCTGTTCACGGCCGCGGCGAAAATCCGGCAGGATCACGAAGCGGAGTTTTTTGCCGCCCAGGCACTCGAGGCTTCGGGACGCACCGAGGAAGCCAAGACGCACTATCGAGCATCGCTGGAAGCTTCGGCCGAACACATGAAACTGAACCCCGACGATTCGCGCGCCGCTACGTTCCGGGCGGTTTCGAACGGACGGCTCGGCAATTCGGAAGAGGGTTTCAGGTGGGCGGAGCAGGCTCTCGCCATCGACCCGACCGACGCCGTCGTCATGTACAACGTGGCCTGCTTTTACGCGGTCGAAGGGGAGTCAGACAGGGCGATCGATATCCTCGAGAGAGCAGCGGACGCCGGCTTCAATCGAGGGGGATGGCTGGAACACGATCCGGATCTGGATTCGCTGCGAGACGACGGTCGGTTCAAGGCCCTGCTTCAGAGCTCGTAAAGCCTGCCAGGCGACGTCGTCAACGGCCTTCGAGCCAACGGTTCGTCGCCTGCAGGCAGGCGAGCACGGCAGCTTCCTCGACCGAGTCCGACACGGATTCGATGCCTGACAGCGTTTCCGCCGCCCGCCCGACAGATGCTCCGACGACCACGACCACGAACGAGCGGCCGAGCGATTCGAGGTGGGAGACGCCCTGCAGCGCCAGGTGGACGCTGTCATTCGACGCCTGCAGCAGGGCCTCCAGCGCCGCTGCCGCCGCGACTTCCATCCGGCTGCGCTCGAAGTCCGGACCCTCCGCCTCACCCCGGAACCCCTCCTCGCCCCGCGTCAACTCCACCCGGCAGGAGAACTCGCGACCGGCCAGGCGCTCCATGTGCACGTTCTTCAACACGGTTCGCTGTGACTCGGCGGCCACCGCGACCGATACGGCTGCCTCGGGAATCTGGCCGGCCGTTTCCTGCTTCGGCTTCGGTGCCTGGGAGATCTCGGGCTGGCGCGTGCGCGCGACGGAGATCTTCCGATGGTCGATCTGAAGTCCGAACTCGGCGAGCAGCGCCGACTCGATGTTACGGACGATGCGCTTGGGGCCGAGCGGGGAACTCGTGAGGACGTGGATCTCGTCGATGCCACCGTGTCCGTCCGGAACGAGCTTGATGGAGCCGACGCCGTCCAACTCGACGAGCAGTTTTTCGATCCGCTTCATGCCCCACGGATCAAGCCCGGCGATCGACTCCTGGCCCATCCCCTCGGTGCTCATCTAACGAGTTCGCCTCCCACGGTGGGGTGCACGGTGTTACCGCCCTGCGCCTTCGCGACGTACAGAGCGGCGTCGGCTTCGGCCATCAACTCCTCACTGGTCACGTTTGTACCGGTAATTCCCGAATGATACGCCACGCCAACACTTAAGGTAACCCCTGTCTCACCATCCGGTACGGGCACGCGGAGCGCCGCGACGCCCTCGCGCATCTGCTCCGCGATTCGGCCCGCACCCTCCCGATCCGGGTTGACGAGAATCACCACGAATTCGTCCCCGCCATACCGACACACGATGTCCGTGCTGCGGGTCGCCTGCTGGAGCACCTCGGCTACGCCCCGCAGGATCTGGTTGCCGACTCCGTGTCCGTACGTATCGTTCACCGGCTTGAACCTGTCCAGGTCGGCGAACAGGAGCGCGAGCGAAGTACCGGTTCGGCTGGCGCGCGACAGCTCCTGGGAGAGGCGCTCGTCCAGCACGCGATACGTGAATACGCCCGTCAGGGCGTCATGAAACGCGTCGCGCGACGCCTGTTCGTACTGCCGGCTCAGGTAGATCGGGCACAGCGCCAGGGTCGAGCGACCGCGCGCCACGGCCATCGCGAACTCGACGCATGTGGCGTGTCCGCATGAGCCCGTGTTCCACTGCTTGCCTTCGGGCGTCGTCCCGATCTTCTCGAGAATCTTCCGGACCTCCTCGGGATCGACGTCGGCCATCACGTCGTGGCGCGGTTCGTAACGCGCGTCCAGATCCAGGTGCACGGGCTGTACGACCGGGTCGGCCGACCGCGACGGCTCGACGAGACTGGCGATGTCCTTTCTCCAGAACAGGTCTTCGACGGGACCGAATCCCGGATGTCCGAGACTTCCCTCGAACGGCAGCACGTCCACGAACCCGAGCGGCGCCTCGTCTCCGATCACCGCACGAGCCACGGCCGGCAGCGTATCCAGCCCGCGTTCCTTCTTGAAGCGTTTCGACGTCTGCTTCTGTTCCTCGAGCATTTCCCGGGGCAGCCCGCCCGCCAGCGACAGATGGCGCCGGCGCTCAGGGGGCAGCCGGGAGACGGTCATCGGCTGGCCGAGAGGGGCCGCTCCGGAGGATTCCAGCAGCGTCTCGAGTTCATCCAGCGACACACAGATATCGATGGCCGATTGATCGCCGTTCACGCCCGGGGCGCCGACCCCGGCATACACGATGTCCAGCTGTCCGGGTTCGACCCGGCGGATGTATCGGGCGAGCGCCACGGCGGGTGTGACGATCGGAGCCAGGAACGGAAGGAGCTCGGGAAGTCGCGTCCGGCAGTAGTTGACGACGATGGGGCTCGTGGACCGCAGCCACGACCGGCGATCGCCGGCGCGCCAGATGCTCAGGTACTCGCCGGCGACGAGCTCGTCTCCCACGGTCTCGAAGTACATGCGTGAGAACCCGGCGGCGAAACAGGCGTTGATCACCTGCTCCGGCGTCGCCGGATAGAAGAACACGATGACTTCCGTCGGGAGAATCAGCGCCGCACGCCCGGCCTCGATCGCCGATCGACAGCGCTCGAGGTCACCCTGAACGTCGAGTGCCTCGTGGAAGCAGGCGGGCACGCACAGGCCGCACTCGATACAGCTGTCCTCGACGATGCGCACCTCGTCGCCTGCGACCGAAATGGCCTCGACGGGGCATACGCGTACACAGGCCATGCAGGCGGTGCACTTGTCGTTGATCGAGAATTTCAGGCCCAAAGTTCCGATCCCGTCGCGGGTCCCGCGTTCGAACCGGCACGCGTGCTCGGCCCGACATGGCTCACCTACAGCCGGGTGCAGGGTACAAGAAACATACCCGGCCCGGCTCGAATCAGGAAACACTCGGCCGTGACCGCGCAGGCATTTTGCAAGTCTTTAACGTGTTGACCACAAGGCGTTTATGCGATCAAGTATGGATTTCCCCGGCGCCTGCCCATCATCGATCCCATCTCCGCCGAATTCCCGGTGTGGCGGCATGACCACGCTTTCCGGGCTCCGGAACGTGCTCCGCCCGCACCATCCGACCGCATCGGTTGTTCTGCGT
>JAOTWC010000129.1 GCA_029863105.1 Gemmatimonadota bacterium
GAGGGACGGGCAACGAGCGACCCGGCGCGGCCGCTCCGGTGGATCATGCTGATGGCGGTCTTGAGCGCAACGATCCTCACGGCGTGGGACCTGACGATGGATCCGATCATGAGCTACGAGGCTGCGACCGAGGCGGCGGGGGCGCCGCTCGCCGTGACGACCGGAGACGACATGCCGGCCTGGCGCTGGACCGCGGAAGTCACCGAGCCAGACCAGTGTCACGTGGCTGAACGACTGCCGAATTCGGAGCGCACCCATTTCGGTGTCCCATGGCAGAACTACCTGGGCTGGATGATCACGGGCTTCGTGGTGTTTCTCGCCTTCCGGCTGATCGAGCGCCGGCTGCTGCTGCACCGCCGGGAGATCGACTGGAAACCCCAGCACATGTCGCGGCTCGTGGCCCTGATGCCCGTTACGGGATACATGGCCATGGCAATCGTCGACGCCGTTCTCGGATCTCCCCGCGTGCAGGACGTGCATATGATCTCGCCATTTGCGATGGGGCTACCGGCCGCCCTGGCGATCATTGCGATCTTCCGGCCGGGGTTCTCGCTGCATCACGAGGAAACTGCCGAGGGGGATACGACGGTCGGCTGACCGCTTGATCAGCCGGAGTTGTCGGCGAGCTCGCAAATCAGGCGGGCTCGCCGACGGTCTAATGCTCACCCGTTTCCGGATCCCAGTCCGGGTCCAGCTTCCCCCGCTGAGTCGCCGGGATCACCCTGGACTCCGCCCCGACGTAGTCGAAGGAAATCGACTCCATCGGGAAGGGACTGGAGGCATCGACACGATAGCTGGTGACCATCACGTCCCGCAGCTCATGCCTCGCATACCTTCCGCCCTCCGACCGGCCCGTGGCCAGTTCAGCGACCATGCGGGCAAAGTGCCTCCCCTCCGCGCAGGCACGTTGAAAGTCCGGGGGCGAGCCGTCTCTTGACCGGGTGAGCGTCAGGCGTCCCACTACCGTCCCACCGAGCCTATATCCGGCGCATCGGCGTCCGATCTGTACCGTGTCTCCCGCAGATCCCCACTCTAGCGACCGCATCTCAATCCACTCAGCGCCGTCCCCGTCCACGGACCCGCTATCCAGGCCCGCGAACGTGACGAATATCTTCGCCTCGGGATCACCTTCCTGCGCGCTGGCGGGGGCTGCTGCCGCGACAAGCAACGCCGCGGCGCACAGTACGTGGAGCGCCCGCCGCACTGCGCGGAATGGCTCTCGGGCTCTTGGGGCTGGGAGCATCAGATCACAACAAGTTCAACCCTGCGATTCCTTTGCCTGCCGGCTGGCGTGTCGTTCTCCCCGACGGGCTTCGATTCGCCGAGTCCCTCCGCCGTGAGGCGACTGGAGTCAATGCCGTATTCGGCGACGAGGTGATCGACGACGGCCCGCGCGCGCTCGCCGGACAGCGTGAGATTGTATTCAGCGGACCCACTGGAGTCGGTGTGTCCCTCAATCCGCAGGCGCACGTCCTCGTGTCGCTGGAGCATGTTGCCAATTTCCCGCAACGTTCCAGTCGACTCCGGACGCAGATTGGCGCTATCCGTGTCGAACAGGATGCCGTACGTGGCAATACGTCCATCGGTTGTCAGTGCGTCGTACAGGTCACGACCGCCACCGGCGATGACGAGATTGCCGAGATACGCAGGTGAGTCCTGGCTGCCGTGCAGGTGGAAAGACAGGCGCCTTCCGTGGTGAATCTCGGCGTTTGGGACGTTGGATACTCTCTCTTCGTCCGCGTACACCTTGGCGTAGCTCCCGTCGACCTGAATTCGGATGGCCGTCATTCGCTCCTTTGTCCGGTACGTACGCGTGTACGCCTTGCTCGTGCCACCCACGCCGGTGTCGTTGCCCATCAGGAATACGGCGCCCTTGTAATACGCTCGCACCTGCGGATTGCCGGCTGACTCAATCCGGTCGGCATCCGTGACCATCGCCCCATTGTGATATCCGGTCGGCTCGTAGTAGTCGAATTCGATCGTGAACTTCTCCGGCAACGCTTCCGGCAGGTCCACGATGAACTGGCTGTCAGCCGTGGACCGGAGATACCTCCCGCCTTCCCATTCCACGATCTCCATGTTTCCCTGCCCGAACTCCAGGTTCCGTGGAAAGTTGCCGACGCGGTCGTCCGTGAAGTCTTCGGCAAACAGAATCTCGTCACCGCGCATGAAGTCATAGTTCGACCAGACACCCTGGCCGGGCTTCAGCTTGGTGTCGGTGGCATCTCCTCCTGCCATGCCGGCTGCCTGGTCTCGGTCAGTGACCGGATTTCCATCGGCATCCTGAAGCACATTGCCGTCAGAGTCCGTATAAACAACCGGCTTGCCGTCTCTCTCAGCTTCCTCGATACAGCGAGGATCATCGAACGCGCACGCGACGGCGTTTTCCACCAGACGGTCAACCTGCCGGTTCGTCTCGTCTTCCGCGGCCTTCTTGGCGGTGTCCTTGAGCTTCTTGACGAACTGGGCCTGCGCGATGTTCGGCGAGGCCAGGGACGCGCCGAAGGCGAGAAGCGCGAGAACGAGAATCGAACGAGGCTTCATGGATCAACTCCTGTGATGAGCCGTTGCTGTGTGAACTGAAACGGCAACCGTCATATCCGACTCACGTGATCATCGGGTCCGGATCGGGCGCAAGCAACTATCATGGGGTTCATCGTTGGCGGCGCCGCCCGAAATCGGCCTCGAAAAGCACCTTCGTCCCCGGATCGAGAGTAACCTGCTCGGGCACATCCTCAACGGGCAGCACGAACTGGTGAAGACGCTGGTCCAACACGACAGACTCCACGACCGAAGGGAGCACGTCGCCGGCGAAATGGAGGCCCACCTCCAGCGGCAGCTCATACACGGGGCCGATTGACTGGGTCTGCCTGAGCTCGATGCGCACCGCAGCCGCGGTCGGATCGTAGTCCCACCACCCCTCGAGGCGCGGGTTACCGCCGCTGTAGAGCCATTGTTCGAAAAACACTCCGAGGTCCAGACCGGACGCCTCCTCCATCGCGCGTCGAAAATCCGTCGTCGACGCATTGGCGTTCATGTAGCGGCTGTAATACGACCGGATGCCGGTCCAGAACGCTTCGTCGCCCATCCGACTCCGGAGCATGTGCAGCACCCACGAACCCTTCTGGTACGTCGCCCCGCTCGTGACGCGGCGCATGTCTCTGAGGTTGTCGTGCACGATCCGGTAGTCCGGATCGTCCGTGTACTGCCGAAACACGCGCTCCGCCGAACTCTTCAACCCGGCGACGAACTCATCGCGGCCGTAGGCGTGCTCGATGAACAGAAGGGTGAAGTAGGTGGCGAAACCCTCGCTGAGCCACACGTCGTCCCAGTCCGACTCGGTGACGGCGTTGCCGAACCATTGATGCGCAATTTCATGGATCACCACGTTTCTCAATCGAACGGAGCGATCACCCGTCACGAGATCCTCCCCGTACATGATTGCGGTCGCGGCTTCCATGCCCCCGCCGGTCGCGGGAGACGTGATGTTCGCCAGCTTCTCGTACGCGAACGGTCCTACACGGTCCGCGTAGAACTCCATCACTTGTTTCGTGGGGACCGAGAAGTCATGGAACCCGGCGTTGCGATCCTGTGAATACACCCACGTCTGAATCGGGCGCCCCTCGAAGTCGCCGACGTACTGGACCGCAAACCGGGCTACTCCGAGCACGTACAACCAGGTCGCGATCGGCACCGATTGCCTCCAATGCGTCATGCGGGTCCCGTCACCAGAGTCAGTCTCCTCGATGCGCACGCCATTCGACACGACCTGGTAGTGCGAGGGGGCGGTCACGACGAACTCGTTGGCGGCCTTGTCGTAGGGATGGTCGATGGTGGGCAGCCAGTGTCTCGCGCGGTCTGGCCAGTTGTCGCTGAAGAACGTGCGGTCCCCGTACTTGTTCGGGCCTATGCGCAGCCCCGATGCCGGAATCCCGCTGTACGCGATGGCGACATCGAGACGGGCGCCGGTCCGACCAGGTTCTGGCAGCACGATGGTCAGCAGGTCGGAATCATGCTCATATCGCAGCTGCGCACCCGCGGCCGTGACGGAATGGACCGTCATACCCCGGCCATCTCCGTTCAGGTTGATCAGATCGAGCAGCAGTTCCGTCGCTCCGTCATTCGTGAACCGAACAGACACCACGCTCCGTCCGCTGATCGCGTCCGCCGTGTCCGTGAGCGTGAGTTCAAACCGGTAGTTCTCGACGTCAACTCCCGGCCTGCGCGGATAGTCGTCGGTGTCGGGTGCGGCTGTCGGCAGCGGTTGGATGACGAAGGCGGCGGCGAGAACCAGGGGTATGCGCATGTGTCCTCCGGGCACGGTTCGTTAGCAGGCTTACACCTGGGTGGAGCTCAGCCAGGCAGCCGTGTATTCGTTCGCGAATCGCTGATGCAGCTGTTGAAGCTGACCGCTGAAGCGTTGAGTCAGGAACTCAGATACTTCTGGCGGCATTTGCGGATAGGACCGGGGATTCAGCTTCTCAGACGCCGACTCGGGAATGCGCTGTGTTGAGCCGTCGATCGACAAGAATTCGCAGATGTCCCGTAGAAGAGACCCGGGTGCCTGTTCGAGCTGATCAAAAAAGCCGACGAAAATCCTCCGCGGTTCAAAGTACGCTTCCCATGTCTTCAGTGTACGGAGGTAATTTGATCGCTCCTGTGGGCCACTCCGCTGGAAGTAGCTCTCGAGCTGCAGCGGATCGACATCATTCAGCGACCGATGTCCATGCTTCGAGAAGTGCATGGCGGCTGCCGACCAGATGCGGTGGATCGGATTGCGAAGCAGGAAGATGATCTTGAGTTCCGGGAGCACGGTATGGACATGGGCGACGCCAGAATCGCTCAATGCGGCATACCCCGGCGTCACTTCCCCTGCGATCTGATCGGGTGCAGGCGAGAACAACGAGACGTACCACCGATCACCGCGTGGATGGAACAGATACCGAGAATGCCAGTTCCTGAGGGTTGAGTCGGTGATCGAGGACAGGAACCGTCGTACACCTTCCCTGGCGCGATGATGATGCCTGCTCGATCCAACGACCTTGCAGATCAGCGGAACGCGATGCGGATAGTCGAAATAGTGTAGTTCCTTGACGGGCGGCAGCCAGACCTGG
>JAOTWC010000130.1 GCA_029863105.1 Gemmatimonadota bacterium
TTCCGCCCTCCCGTTGCGACCCTGTGGCGCCATGTCGTAACGTCGGAGCACTTCTTCCGTAGCAACGCACCCCTTCAGGAGGCCTGTCCGTGGACATCACTTCTCTGCTCATTCAACTCGTCGCCGGAGTCGCCGGTGGCAACGCAGGAGGGTATCTCGCAAAGGCTCGCTCCCTGGGCCCGATGCTCAATTCCGTGCTGGGGGCGATCGGCGGCGTGACGGGTGGACAGCTCGTCGGCACACCGCTCGATGCCGGCATGGTGGGGAATCTGGGGGCGTCGGCGCTGGTGGGTGCGCTGTTCCCGCTGGTCGCGTCGTTCCTGAAGAAAAAGTCCGGCTGAGGCCGGTTCGCGGTGGGCCGGAGCCTGAAATCCGGCCTGCCGCCTATCCCCCCTCAGGTCCCGCCGCCTGGGCGGAATCCGGCCTGACGGGCTCCTTCCGTCCCTGGTTCAGGAGCCCCTCGAGCAGGCCGCGGGCGGCGCCCCGCACCTGGTTGCGGCCCTGGTCCTGCACCTGGGCGCGCAGCGTGGCGGCGAGTGCCTGTCCGTCGATCTCGAGCGCCGGACTCTCCATCGTACCCCGCACGTCGAACCGCACCGGCACGTAGCCACCCCCGTCGGTCAGCTGGTCGAGCAACGCGCCCAGCGCGGGGTTGTCGCGGACGATGCCGGCCCGGCGCACGGCCTCGATGGGAAGCATTGCCGCCAGATTCAGATCGAGCATGCCACCCAGTCCGGCGGATCCACTGACCATACCCGTGATGTCGCCGGCCCCGAAGTTCCAGTTCCGCACCACGAACCTGCCGTCGCGAATCTCGAACGGGCCGCCCAGGTCCTTGAACTGCGACAGCTTGTCCGGCGCGAGGTTGAACCGCTGCTTGACGGCGTCGGTGATTCCCAGGTCCTGGAACCGACCCTGGACGAAGCTGGCGCTCCCCACGGCCGAGAACCCTGCAGGCATCGGCAGAAAGCCGTCGTCGAGCGGACTGGATCCGGTGATGTCGAAGTTCAGCGCCCCGTCGAGCCGCCGCCCGAGCGTCGTCCAGCGCTCGAGAAAGTCTCCCGCTCGAGCGGTCGTGAGATGGAGGTCGTACTCCACGGCGCGTGAGCGCTGGGAGGTGTTCAGGTCGAGCCGCAGGCCGCCCGCCAACCGGCCGCCGTACACGGCACCGTCGACTTGCGTGACGTCGATCACGCCATCGGCGAGCTCGATCCGGAACGATACGTTTTGGGCATTCGTCGGCGGGTTGACCCATTGGGCGATCGACATCGTCCCCACCGCACGGTAGTCCGCGAGCTCCGGCATCCGGTATCGCGCCCGGGCGATCTCCTCGGGATCCTGTCCGCCCACGCGTCGGCCCGTCAGACGCGCCTTCACCAGGTCGCTGTAGCCCACGGCCGGCCTTTCGCGGCGCAGATCCGCCGCGGCGAGACGGTTGGAGCGGGCCGTGAACTGAATCGGCGGGGCGACGCCGCGCCGGGCCGGATCGCTGAGCAGATACCGCACGATCTGCGGACTCGAGAAGCTGATCGTGGCGTCACTCTCCCCGACGCGTACCGGAATGCCTTCGGCCCGCATCCCGCCTCCGCCGAGCCGGATCGTCCCGTCGGCAATCACGGCGGGCGCCGGAAGCCGCGGGCTGGTATACGCCACGTTCGTAAGCCGGACCGGACCGCTGACGTCCCAGCGTTCCGTGTCTCGCGCCGGGCCGCGGAAGTCGAGGTCGACGGCCGCAGATCCGGTGACCGGCATCGGCGCACGTCTGCCGAACTCCTGGAGCTGCGCGAGGTCGAACTGTCCCGTCAGGTGGCCGTCGATCGACGGCTCGTCGAAGTCGCTGACCCGCACGCGGGCCCGGAACGGACGACCGAGCAGCTGTCCCGAGATATCCGGCGCGTCCAGTGTCCGGGCGGTGAAAGACAGGGTGCCCGACGCACCGCCGACCAGCCGACCGCGCTCCCGGCTTGCGACAGTGAGATCGGAGTACTTCGCCGAACCCGTCAGCACTGGCGCCTCCGCGCCCGGGCCACCGAACACGCCGGCCCAGCGGATCGCCAGCGTCGCGCGGCCGTCGGTCTCGAACGCCGGCTCCTCGCGTGGTGGCGGAAGTTGCGCCAGGAGGTCGGAGATGCGGAACTCGTCCGATGCGAGGTCGAGGCGGATGCTGCGGACCTCATCCGCTACCTGGGATGCCCCCGAGCCGCGGAGCGACAGGCCGGCCGCGCGAGCTCGGAACTCGGGCAGGGCCAGGCGTCCGTCGGACGGATCGAACAGCGCCCGGTAACCGAGCTCGACGTCGGGAAGCGCGGTCGTGTCCGCTCCGCGCACGACCATCAACGCCTCGGTGAACCGCACCTCTCCGCTGCTGGCCATCGTCCCGCCCGCCCGCTGTCCAGGCGTCACGTTCATCTCTCCTGCCACCCGGGCCCGCATCGCCCGGCCCGTCTCCGCGTTCCGATACAGCACGCCGCCGTCCACGACGACGAGATCCTGGACGTCGAACCGTGCCGCGGCCCGCGCGCCCTCCTCACCCGACGCGGCATCATCCGAGGCGAGGATGCCCACGAGATTGTTCGTGCCGTCCGCGGCGACCTCGTAGCGCAGGATCGGGCCGATCAACCGGACCTGTGACAGATCGTACTCGCGCCGCAGCAGGGGCCAGAGTTCGAGCCGCAGGTCGAGAGCGTCGAGCTGCACGGTCGGAGAGGCGGAGAAGCCGGGCGGATTCGCCACCGCCACGTCCTGCAGGCGAATCGCGATGTACGGGAACAGCTTCAACTTCACGGCACCGAGGTGCACGTCGCGGCCCAGGCGGGCCTCGATCTGCGGTTCGGCGAGCGCACGCAGACGCTCGGCAGGAAACATCGCCTTGAGAACGGCAGCGCCCGCCAGCGGGAGCACGACCAGGGCGGCGACGACGATGATCAACCAGCGTGGAATTCGGTTCATGCCGGGGTTGTACACATGGGCGGGGGAAATGTGCAAGCGGGTTTGAATCTAGAAGACGAGACCCAGCCATCGATAATCGGACAAATTGGCAAACTCAGTCTGATTATTGCATGTTATTGCCGGCTTGTGAGCCTTCCGCCAAGGTCGACGCATGAAGCTGTACGAGCCTTTCCGCGGTCTAGTTATTGAGTTGAGACGCCGTCGCGTGATGCATGTCGTCGCAATCTATGGCGGCGTGGCGTTTGCGACCTTGGAAAGCTCCCTCTTTCTCGCCGACCGCCTTAGACTCTCCTCTGCAGTCCCTGACTACTTGGCTGTGCTGTACATCGTGGGCTTCCCCGTGGCCGTCATAATTGGGTGGATGGTCAACATCGACGATCAGGGCCGCCTGGTGCGCACGAAGCCGATTGGCTGGGGAGACTCCGGCGGCGACTCTCCCCGAAGATTCGGCTGGCCGGTGCGGGTTGTCGCGACTGTCGCTGCGGTCCTGTTGGTTTCGGCCAGTTGGGTTACCGCCGGACGCATCTTAGGGTCGGAGAGTCCGCGCGAATCCTATCTCGTCACACCGATCCAAGCTGGCATCCAGACTCCGGTAGACCATGAGGTGGCAGATCGGTTGGCCTACCGGCTGACCAGGAAACTGCGCGGCTGGGATAACCTGCGTGCGGTCGCCAGTGCAGCTCTTTCGGGTCCACGCGCACAGCTCGGGGTGGGCTCGTTCGAATCGCCGACATTGGACCAAGCGTTCGAGTTGGCCGACGGCTTCGAGGCAGGAACGTTGTTGGGACTGGTCGCGGACGTACGCGGAGACGGGGTCGATGTGGAGGTGATTGCCTACGACGTCGTCCGGCGCCGGGAAATAGGGCAAACGTGGCTGCTCTCAGGTTCGGCAGCCGATCTGGATGACCTTATAGAACCAGTCGCCCACGACATTCTGGAGCTCCGTGACCAGGTAAGCAGCGCGGAGGAATTGCGGCGAGAGTCATCGAATACGGTCGCTCTTCAGGGCTTTCAGTCCGGACTTGACGCGTTGCACCAATGGCGGCTCGATGCGGCGGAGCAGGAGTTCCGGGAAGTCATACTCCAGGATTCGATGTTTGCACGGGCCCATCACTATCTCGCCCTCACCCTGTTCTGGCAGACTTCGAGAAACCCGCACCGGATCATCCAGAGCGGCCCCGAAATCGCCAGACATACGCAGATCGCGAGCCGGCTTGCGGAGCTCGGATATCTTCGTAGGGGCTTTCGCTCACACATCAATGCGTTCGCAGCCTTCTGGAAGGGGGAGAACGAAGAAGCCAGACGTTTGTACCGGGAGATTCTCAACCTGGATGGTTCCGATACGGAGGCCTGGCTGTTGCTGGGCGCCGTAGAGTATAACGACCGCACTTCACAAGAGCGCGCTGGTCGCTTCGTTCCTCGGGGAAGTTGGAATGCGGCTCGTGAGGCATTCCGAACGGCTGCGGACCTGTCACCTGACTGGCCGATCTCGTTCGGCCAGCTGTTCGACATCGACCGAGACCTGTCGGACGCGGCCAGAGGCTTGGCCTGCCCGACCTTCGAGCGTCCAGACGCCCCGGCCAGACCCCGGCACGAACAGGCAACGGGCGAACAGCTGTTGGTATTCTGCCCGCTCGTAGCGGACTCCGTCCTATGGGTAGCTCCCCGCGATCTCACACCCGGACTCCTGCGTCTGTCGGGGGAGGAGACGGAACGCCTGTTGCGGGAATCTCGCCAGCGGCTGCGGAGCTGGTCATACATCCACGCTGGGCAGGCCCGACCTCACGACGAACTTGCAACATGGCTCGCGTGGAAGCGTGGGACGCTCGGCTGCATGGCTGACGGAGCTGAAGTCCGAGATTTGACGGCGGAGATTCTGTACGAGCGCGAGTATTCGCTGAGATTGAGAGCAGACACTACCCGAGAGGACCTTGTTCGGCTCGCCATGCTCCGCCTCGCGACCGAGGACATTCAAGGGGCGACAGCTCTCGTTGACCGGGCTTTGGCCGATTTACCGGATGGTGCGATCGTGCCCGACGAGGTGGCCAACGTATTTCTCGCCCGGGGAATGCCAGAACGAGCGCTGGAGATCACGGAACCGACGTGGTCCCGAGAAACTCTGTCGATCGACGACCCGGATGGCGACGGCAAGCTTTC
>JAOTWC010000131.1 GCA_029863105.1 Gemmatimonadota bacterium
CCCCTCGGCGCTGAACGCGCTTCGTCCTTCGTCGGCGGAGCGGGCGCTGAGCGAGCCCGCCAGTAGACTCAGGATGTCGGCTACAGCCTCGGCGGTGAACACGACGGGGTATTCGCCGGGTTCCAGCGATCCGGGCTGGCGCGAACTGACCGCCCGCTGGACGGCGAGCCGATGCATGCGTGGCACATCGATCGACGCCCAGTCACGATGCGCGGACCCGGCCCATCCGCTGCCGGTACCGTCCGCCGTTCGAACCGTAAGTTCATAATCGACGGACGTCGACCGGTGGTAGGCGAACATTCCGGCACTGTTGGCGATCGCCGATGCGGAGGCGCTGGCCGTGAGGAACCCGGCCGCCTCGAGGTCGCCTGCTGCGGTAGCGGTGGCGATCGCGGCGGCGGCGACCCGGCCGCGCTCCGCGGGACCGAGCGTCGCGGTCGAGGTGAAGAACCCGTCCGAAGCCAGATACTCCTGGGCCTCCAGGTACGGCATCAATTCGGGATTCTCGGGCGACAGGCGTGCCCGGGATTCGGCTGCGTTCACTGCGTCCTGCAGCCCTTCGGCGTCGAGCACGTTCGTGGTAACCGAAGCCTCCCGAAGGCCGAAACGGGCCGACACGGATACCGACGTGTTCGTGACTTCGCCGGCAGTCGTAATCCGGTTCACGGCGGACCGCGTGTTCCCCGTCCAGCCGTTCGAGACGCCGACCGACGTGCCGTCGGCGCTGGACAACGTGAGAACCTTATCGGCAATCTCCCGGGCCTGGGCTTCCGTGAGGAGATCCGGCGACCGGCCGCGAGCGGCTCCGGTCAGGAATTCGCGTCTCGTGGTTGGCATGGGTGCCCTGCCTCCGGCTGATGTCAGATGGACGTCCTGGCCCAGTAACCTCTTCAGTAGGCGGAAAGTTCTGTGATCGCCTCCGCGATGTCCGGGACCTGGGGCAGGATCTCGGCTTCGAGGTTGGGGGCGTAGCCGACGAACGTGTCCGTGGATGCGAGGCGCCGAACCGGCGCGTCGAGCCACTCGAACAGCTCGTCGGCGATCCGGGCGGCGATCTCCGCGCCCAGCCCCCACGACTTCGAATCCTCGTACGCGACCAGGATCCGGTTCGTCTTCTTTAGCGAGCGGCCGATCGTTTCCATGTCGAGCGGGTTGAGCGTGCGGAGATCGATCAGTTCCACATGGATCGGTCGGCCCTCCTTTTCCAGCAACCGCATGGCTTTTCGCGTCCGCTCGACGAGCGCGCCGTACGTGACGACGGTCACGTCCTTCCCCGTCTCGACCACGTTGGCCTGTCCGAACGGAATCATGTAGTCCGGACCCGGATACCTGCCCTTGTTGTACGTCTGCCGGTACAGGTGCTTGTGTTCCAGGAACAGCACCGGGTCGTCACAGCGAATCGCCGTGCGCAGCAGGCCGTTGGCGTCCTCCGCGTTGGATGGGCAGACGACATGCATGCCCGGTGTGTGCGTGAACAGCGAGGCCCCGGTCTGCGAGTGGTAGATCGCCCCGCCGGCCAGGTACCCGCCATACGTCGTGCGCACGACGAGAGGACATTTGAAATGGCCGGCGGAGCGCCAGCGCATCGTGGCCACCTCATTCCTCAACTGGTGGAATGCCGGCCAGATATAGTCGAAGAACTGGATTTCTACGACCGGCTTCAGACCACGCGTTGCCATACCCACCGCCCGGCCGATGATGTTCGCCTCGGCCAGCGGAGAGTTGAACACGCGGTTCGATCCGAATTCGCGCTGCAGGCCGGCCGTGACCTTGAACACGCCGCCCTTCCCCTTCACTTCGTCGAGGTACTGTTCGCGGCTGCAGTCCGCGACGTCCTCGCCGAACACGACGATGCCCGGATCCCGCCGCATTTCGTCCCGCATGCAGGAATTGAGCAGATCGACGACCGTCGTCTCGTCGCCCTCGAAGTTCGGCGCGGTCGAGAACAAGGCGGGATCCGTTACGTCCACATCGGACGAAAACACGTGCACGTATACGGACTCGCCACCTGGCTGGGGCCGCGTTTCCGCGCGCTCGGACTCGCTCACCACGAACGCGTCCAGTTCGTCGCGAAGTGCCTGGAGATCCTCCTCCGTAGCCACTCCCTCGGCGACGAGGCGCGCGGCGAACGTCACCACCGGATCGCGTTCCGACTCCTGCTCGCGTTCCACTTCCGGCTTGTACATCCGCTCGTCGTCCGACATCGAATGGCTGTACGGACGGATCACGTGCGCATGGACGAGAGCGGGGCCGCTCCGTGTCCGGCAATGGGCGACCGCCTCCTGCATGGCCCCGTAGCTGGCCACGGGATCGGTCCCGTCCACCTCCCGGATGAGGAAATTCGGGAACGAAGACACGAGCTGGGAGATGCTGCCGCCGGCCGTGTTGACCTCGACGGGAACCGAGATGGCGTAGCCGTTGTCTTCAACGAGGAACACGACCGGCAGCTTGAGATTGCTGGCCGTGTTCAGAGCCTCCCAGAACTCGCCCTCCGACGTCGTGCCGTCTCCCGTGCACACGAGCACGATTTCGTCAGCCGCGAAGCGCACTGCGTCACCGAGATCGCCGCGGGCCGCCCGGACGCCGGCTTCCGCACAGCCGACAGCCTGCAGGAACTGCGTACCCGTGGGGCTCGAGGCCGACACGATGTTGTAATCGGCGTGCCCCCAGTGAGAAGGCATCTGCCTGCCGCCGCTCGCCGGATCCTCGGCGGCGCCGACCCCTTCGAGGAACATCTCGTATGGAGTCACACCGAGCTGCAGACACAACGCGCGGTCACGGTAGTAGGTGTAAAACCAGTCGGATCCCGGGCGCATCGCCATGCCGGCCGCGGTGAGCACGGCCTCGTGCCCGGCGCCGCTGATCTGGAAGAAGATCTTCTGCTGCCGTTTCATCAGCAGTTCCCGGTCATCGATCCGTCTCGACAGGTAGATCGTCCGGTACATGGACAGCAGGTCGCCCGCCTCGAGGCCGTAGCGTGTCGTGTCGGCCGTCGCTTCGGCCTCTTCGGTCGGAATCGGCATCGTGTAGTTCGATGTCCTGACGGGGGTTATTGAAGTCGCACGAGCGCCGAAAAATACAGCGCCGCGTGAGTTGCGGCCAATGCGCAGGTTGACGGGCGCCGGATCGTTCGTACATTCTCCCTGTGAAATTTAGTCTATGCTAAATTTATTTGGGAATCTGCCCGGGGGAGAAGGATTGATGATGAGACGGAGGATGGCGGGGCTGCTTGTGATCTCGATGGCCGGCCTGGCTCTCGGCTGTGACGATCTGCTGACCGAAGCTCCGGACGACGCGGACCTGTTCGATGCGCCGATCGATGGCCTCACGACGGAGGAGCTGGCCGCATTCGCGGAGGGCGACGCACAGTTCGGACAGTCCTTCCTTCCCGCGCAGGGGCTCGGTCCGATCTTCAACGCGGTTTCCTGTGCAGCATGCCACAGCGGAGACGGCCGCGGGCGCCGCGAAAACTCGCTGACCCGGATCAGCCGGGGAACGGATCCGGCGCTGGACGTCGGGGGCCCCCAGATCCAGGATCGGGCGATACCCGGCGCGGTGCCGGAAAGCGTGCCATCTGGAGTGGATGTTTCCGTTCGACTCCCGCCGCCGGTGTTCGGCGTCGGGCTGATCGAGGCCATTCCGGCGGCGGCGATCCTCGCCAACGCCGATCCGACGGACGCCGACGGGGACGGCATATCCGGCCGACCGAACATGGTGGTGCCGCCCGCTTTCGTCCCTTCCCGGGAACCCGGTTCCGGCAGCAGCCCGCAGCTCGGCCGGTTCAGCCGCAAGGCCCAGGTCAGTTCGCTTCTGGAGCAGATTGCCGCCGCCTACCAGCAGGATATCGGAATCACGTCTGACTTCCTTCCCGTCGAGAACCACAACCCGCAGACGAGCCGGGCGAACGAAGTTGCGGACCGGGTCGCCGATCCGGAACTATCGGCCGCGGCCGTGCTCGCCACGCTCGACTATCTCCGCATGCTGGCTCCACCCGCTCCGGGCGAGATGACGGCCCGGAGGCAACGAGGCAGCGACGTGTTCACGGCGATCGGCTGCGCCTCGTGCCACGTACCGGAGTTCGTCACCGGCCCCAGCGTGATCCCGGCGATCGAGGGCCGGCGCGTGGCCCTGTTTTCAGACCTCCTGCTGCACGACATGGGACCGGAGCTGGCGGACAACAGGCCCGACGGCGACGCCTCGGGCCAGGAGTGGAAGACCGCGCCGCTGTGGGGACTCCGCGTCATGCGCGATTTCCTCAACGGCGAAGCGTTCCTGCTCCACGACGGCCGTGCCGCCACGGTCGAGGAGGCAATCATGCTGCATGGCGGTGAGGGCCAGCAGGCGCGGGACGAGTTTGCCTCTCTGGGTCCGCAGGATCGGGACGCGCTGCTCGATTTCGTGGAGACCCGATGAACGACTCGATCGGACGGCGGCGGTTCGTTGAACTCGGGGCCGGCGCGGTCGTAGCCGTCGGTGCAGGCCAGCTCTCCGGCTGCGCGTCCCTCGCCACCGTGCGCGCCGAACCGCGCGACGGTGTGATCACTCTGTCCGTGCGAAACTATCCGCAACTCAACCGGCCGGGTGGACAACTCAAAGTCGCGCCCGTCGGTTCGGCCCGGCCGATGTTCGTCATCTTCCGTGAACCCGGGCATTACCTCGCCCTGTCCTCGGTCTGCACCCATCTCGAGTGCACCGTCGAGCTGGAATCGAACCGGATCGTCTGCCCCTGCCACGGATCCACCTACGACCGGGAGGGCAACGTGCTGCGCGGACCGGCCGAGCGGTCTCTCGCCCGCTACGAGACCCGGCTGACCGACGCCGGCGAACTGGAGATACGGCTATGAACGGACGTTGCGTGGTTGTGCTGCTGGGCTTGATCGGCCTGTCCCTCCCGACGGTACACCCGGCGATGGCGCAGGAAGCTGACGCTGTGGCGGCCGAGCGGCCGTTCATCGACGGCGGGCGGGGAGATCGGCCTTATCTGCTGGACCTGGCCGGTCGTCTCGCGATCGGCGGATACGCGGAAGGACACTTCCGGTTCGAGCGCCAGGACGGGATTACGGAAGACCTGGGATTC
>JAOTWC010000160.1 GCA_029863105.1 Gemmatimonadota bacterium
GCGACTGCGTGGCACGCACCGCATGGCCACGCACGAGGATGGTCGGGCCAAGTGCGTCGGATGCGGGCTGTGTCCTACGGTCTGTCCCGTGAACTGCATCAAGCTGATCCCGGCCGAAGACGAGAATGGCGAGCGGTACGCGGCCGTGTACGAAATCGATGAATTCCGCTGCATCTTCTGCGGATTCTGCCAGGAGGTGTGTCCGGTCGAGGCGATTCATCTCGGGGTGCACTACGAGAACGCGGAGTACAGCCGTGAGCGCTGGGTGTACGATCTTGAGCGGTTGACGGAGATGGATCATCCGGTCACATCCCTGTGGGATCCATCCGATCCGGCCTCGGAATGATTACTGAGTTCTTCTTTCTCCTGTTTGCGATCATGGCTGCCGCAGGCGCGGTGATGGTCGTCGCGAGCAAGAATCCCGTCGCGAGCCTCATGTTTCTCGTGCTGACCCTGTTTGCCGTTGCCGGGCTGTTCGTTCTGCTCGAGGCACACTTCCTGGCAGCCGTCCAGGTGATCGTCTACGCCGGCGCGATCATGGTCCTGTTTCTGTTCGTGATCATGTTGCTCAACCTGGGCCACGACCGATCGGACCTGCGGAGCATGGCAGGCCGGGTGACCGCCGTTGTGGCGGGAGCCGCGTTGTTCGCAGGACTGGCGACGATTCTGGGCAGGGGAGCCGTTACGGAGATGGCGGGAGGCATGGGAGCGGAAACGGTCCGTGCCGTCCTGGAATCCCGCGGAGCCATGGGGGCCGTCGCGGACCCGCTGTTCCGTAGCTACATGGTGCCGTTCGAGATTACGTCGCTGCTGCTGCTGGTTGCCGTCGTGGGGGCGATTGTGCTGGCACGGCGAAAGGCGCCCTAGCATGAATATCGACTTCGCTACGGCCGCCCTCTACCTGGGGGGATTCTTGTTCGCAGTCGGCGTCGCGGGTGTGCTGGTGCGCCGAAATGCGATTCTCATGTTCATGTCCATCGAACTCATGCTCAACGGCGTGAACCTCACACTCATAGCACTGTCCCGGACACTCGGATTTGAGGCCCAGGTGCTCGTTTTCTTCGTGATGGCCGTCGCCGCGGCGGAGGCATCGGTGGGACTGGCGATCATCATCGCGGTATTCAGGCACTACGAGGTCGTGGATGTCGACCGGGTGACCTTGCTCAAATGGTAGTCGCTTCGATCGTCCCCCTCAGCCTTCAGGCAGAATCGGCGTATGTGCCCGTTCTTCCCTGGCTGATCCTGGCGCTGCCGCTGCTGGGGGCGCTGATCAACGGTGGCGTCGCTTTCTTGCGACCCGGGAATACGCGGCTCCCCACGGTGGTCGGGCCGGCGGCAATCATCGGTTCATTCCTCGTTGTCGGCGCGAATTTTCTCGCCATGCGGTCGGTCCCACCGGAGACCGGGGCCGTAGTCACGTTGTGGCAGTGGATGTCCGTCGGCGGGCTGCAGATCGGCGTCGATCTGGGGTTCGACCAGCTGTCCATGCTGATGATGCTCGTAGTTACGGGGGTGAGTTCGATCATCCACGTCTACAGCGTCGGATACATGCGGGAGGACCCGGGTTACGCCCGCTACTTCTCGTATCTCAACCTGTTCGTCTTCTTCATGCTCGTCCTCGTCACAGGGGCGAACTTTGCGCTGATGTTTGTGGGGTGGGAGGGCGTCGGGCTTTGCTCCTATCTGCTGATCGGCTTCTGGTACCAGAATTCGGAGTATGCCAGCGCCGGTAAGAAGGCCTTCATCGTCAACCGGATCGGGGACTTCGGCTTCCTGATCGCCATGTTCCTCGTGTTCGTGCACTTCGGATCGCTCGACTTCGCGGCGGTGGTCGAGGCGGCGCCGGCGACCCTGGTGATCGGCGGAGGTGTCGTGACGGCGATCACGCTGGCTCTGTTCCTCGGTTGCGCCGGCAAGTCGGCCCAGATCCCGCTCTACGTGTGGCTGCCCGATGCGATGGCCGGGCCTACGCCCGTCTCGGCACTGATTCACGCCGCGACGATGGTTACCGCCGGGGTCTATCTTGTCGCCCGTACGAGTGTGCTGTTTGCGATGTCGCCGGTGACGCAGGCAGTGGTCGCCGCCACGGGTGCCGCGACCGCGCTGCTTGCCGCCTCGATCGCGACGCAGCAGTACGACATCAAGAAGGTTCTCGCCTACAGCACGGTCTCCCAGCTCGGCTACATGTTCCTGGCCGTTGGGATCGGGGCCTGGACGGCAGGGGTGTTCCACCTCATGACGCATGCCTTCTTCAAGGCGTTGCTGTTTCTCGGGTCCGGTGCCGTGATCCACGCCATGCATCATGCCTTCCACCATACGCATCGAGATGACGATCCCAACGACATGAGGAATCATGGCGGTCTGCGGCGCATGATGCCGATCACGTGGATCACGATGTGGATCGGCACCGTCGCAATCGCCGGCGTGTTCCCGTTTGCCGGCTTCTTTTCGAAGGACGAAATCATCTGGGCATCCGGTGCCTACGGATACGGGATCCTGTGGGGTGTGGCCCTCGTCGTTGCTCTGATGACGGCGGCGTACATGACCCGTCTGATGGTGCTGACGTTTCATGGGGACAACAGGACGGGTGCCGATGCCGCGCCGCATCTCCATGAGGTGCCCGCCGTGATGTGGGTGCCGCTCGTGGGCCTGGGGGTGTTGAGCGTCGTGGGCGGGTGGATTCAGATCCCCGATGCGCTCCCCGTGCTGCCAGGTGTGCACGTTCTCCACGACTGGCTCGAACCGGTGTTCCATCCAGCCAGCGCCGTCATGGAGACGAGGGGTCTGCACGCCGCCCACGAGTCGCCGGTCGGAGGTGGAGAGGCTTTATGGGCGGGATTGTCGACCGTTCTCGCCGTCATCGTGATCCTCCTCACGTTTCGGGCTCTGGTGGCGCGACGCGTCGAACCTGCGGACGCACCTGCGCCGGCGGGCCTGGCGGGGATCCTCTACAACAAGTGGTACGTCGACGAGCTGTACGACCGCACGATCATTCGACCGATGCTGGCACTCTGGCGTGGCTGCTGGCGGATCGTGGACGTGGGAGTCATCGACGGCACGCTCAACGGGGTGGCCGGTGGCGCTCGCCTGCTGGGCTGGTTCGGCAGTCTGTTTCAGACGGGTCGGGTGGCGACCTATCTGTTCTTCTTCGTGACGGGAGTGCTCGTGATTCTGGGAACCCTTCTGTGGTAAGCGGGCGGCAGACGTGACCGAACTGTTCGCATCGCACTGGACCTTGAGTCTGCTGCTGCTGATTCCCGCGGTGGGGGCCGTCCTGTGCTTCGCTGTCAGCGAAGCGAGGGCGAAGCACGTGGCATTCGCCGTGTCAGTCGTCGTGTTCCTGCTCTCACTGTCCTTGTTCTGGACGTTCCAGTCGGGCACGGCAGCGATTCAGAACTACGTATCGATACCGTGGATCGAGGCCTGGGGAATCGGATATACGATCGGCATCGACGGCATTTCACTCCTGATGGTGTTGCTGACGACGTTCATCACCCCACTCGCCATACTCGGATCTTTTGCCTACATCGAGTCCCGGCAGCGAGCCTTCTACGCGATGCTGCTCGTGCTGGAAACTGCGATGCTCGGTGTGTTCGTCGCGTTCGACCTGTTCCTGTTCTTCCTGTTCTGGGAGATCATGCTCGTTCCGATGTATTTTCTGATCGGAGTATGGGGCGGCGCGAGGCGAATCTATGCGGCCGTAAAGTTCTTCCTGTTCACGGCGATCGGTTCGTTGCTGATGCTCGTGGCGATCGTCACCATGGTCTACTTGTACCACCGTCAATTCGGTGTCGTAACGTTCGCCTACAACGATCTGGTTACGCTCCCGGTAGCGCGCGACATGCAGATGCTCCTGTTCGCGGCGTTCGCCCTGGCATTTGCGATCAAGGTACCCGTATTCCCGTTTCACACGTGGTTGCCGGACGCCCACGTGGAGGCCCCAACGGCCGGTTCCGTGATCCTCGCAGGCGTGATGCTGAAGATGGGCACGTATGGCTTTCTCAGGTACGCACTCCCGATGTTCTCGCATGCGGCCACGAGCCCGACCGTCATTAGCACGGTGTTGGTACTGAGCGTGACCGGGATCGTCTACGGGGCCTGGGTGGCGGCCGTCCAGCCGGACGCCAAGAAGCTGATTGCCTACACATCCATTGCCCACCTCGGGTTTGTCATGATGGGTCTGTTCGCGCTCACTGCGCAGTCGGTGGAGGGTGCGATCCTGCAGATGGTGAACCACGGTATTTCGACCGGGGCTCTCTTCCTCCTCGTCGGAATGCTGTACGAACGTCGGCACACGCGGATGATCGAAGACTTTGGCGGGGTTGCCAGAGTCATGCCCGTGTTCGCCACCGTGCTCGTAGTTGTCGCTCTGAGCTCCATTGGCCTGCCGGGAACGAACGGATTCGTGGGCGAGTTCCTGATCCTGATCGGCACGTTCAGCCGATACCCGATACCGGCGATCATTGCTACGACCGGGGTGATCTTCGCTGCCGCCTACATGCTTCCGATGCTGCAGCGCATTCTTTACGGTCCCATTACGAATCCTGCCAATGAGCAGTTGTCGGATCTCACCGGTCGCGAGAGAGCCGTGCTTGCT
>JAOTWC010000132.1 GCA_029863105.1 Gemmatimonadota bacterium
GCGATCCCCGCGGCGCCGGAGGGCGAGACACCCGAGACCTCTGAGAACTCCCCGCACTAATGGAGCGCCGGACTTGAAGAATCTGATCAGCGAGCTGCACGAACGGTCCCTCTGGCAGGTCCTGGGAATGTACCTGGGTGCGTCCTGGATGATGCTGCAGGTCGTGGACGTCATCGGTAACAACTTCGGGCTCCCCGACTGGGTGGCGCCGGCGGCACTGATGCTGCTGCTGGCGGGCCTTCCCATCGTGCTCGTGACGGCGTTCGTGCAGAAGGGTCTGCGGTCGAGACTGGCTGCTTCCACCGGCGCCGGACGCCTGTTCACATGGAAGAAGGCACTGATGGGCGGGGCGGGCGCATTCGTCCTGCTTGCCATGGTCGCCGGAGCGTGGCTCGCCATGCGCGCCGCGGGAATCGGGCCCGTCGGAACGCTGGTAGCCAGCGGGCAGCTGGAGGAGCGCGCGCTGGTGGTCCTGGCCGATTTCGAGGCCGATGACCCGGACCTGGCCAGCGCCGCCACGGAGGCGCTGAGGGTCGACCTCTCCCAGTCAGGCATCATCCGGCTGGCCGATCCCGCCCTCATCGAGGAGGCGCTGGAGCGCATGGGCCGCGATCCGTCCGAGCCGCTCACCACGGAACTCGCGTCCGAGCTGGCCGTGAGGGAGGGAGCGGGGGCGGTGGTCTCGGGCGCGGTCAACCGCGCCGGCTCCGGGTACGTATTCACCGCTCAAGTCGCGTCGGCGGGGGACGGTGCCGTGCTGACGTCGCAGAGGGAATCGGCGGCGAGCGATGCCGACATCATCATGGCCATCGACCGGCTCTCGAAGAAGCTGCGCGAGCGCATGGGCGATTCGTACCGTTCCATCCGCTCGGATCCGCCCCTGGAACGCGTGACGACCTCCAACCTGGAGGCGTTGATGCTCTATTCGCGGGCGGCGGATGACGACGTCGACGAGATTACTCTCCTGGAGCAGGCAGTGGCTCTCGACACGAGCTTCGCGATGGCCTGGCGATTCCTCGGCATCCAGTATCTGAACAGGCGCACCAACCGTGCCCGCATGATCGACGCGTTCACGCGCGCCTTCGAGCATCGCGACCGGCTGACGGAGACGGAGCGACGCAAGGCGGCGTCGATGTACTACACGGTCGTCGATTTCGAACCCAGACTGGCAGCCGCCGAGTACGAGGCACTGCTGGAAGCGGACCCTGAGGATAGAGGGACGATCATCAATCTTGGCGTGCTGGCCAGCATCGTCGGTGATCACGAGCGTTCGGCCGAATACTCGCTGCGAGCGGTTGACATGGACCCCGAGGGGGACACCCCGGCGCACTGGAATGCCATCACGGGCCTCGTCAACGCCGGGCGCGTGGAGGAAGCCGAAGCGATGGTGGATTCCGCCGAAAAGGTGTGGGGGAGCAAGTCTCCTCGTGCCCGGATCATGGTGCTGGCCGCGCAGGGCAGGCTCGACGAGGGCGAAGCCAACTTCCGCGCCAGGCTTGAGCCTGGAATGAGACCAGAAGGGCGCGCCTGGCTGGCCCTGCGGCTGGCGCAGTTCGCGGCCACTCGTGGACGGCTCGCGGAAGCGGAAGAGGAGACCCGCATTCGGACTGCATTCCTCACGCAGTCGGACATCAGCACGGAATACTACCAGACCGTCGTGCAGGCGGCGTGGACGGACCTGGTCGTCCGGCGGCGCCCGGAGCTGGCCGTGGCCCGACTGACCGATGCGCTGGAACGCTATCCGCTTACCGAGCTCGAGGCTCGGGACCGCCCCTATCTCGAGCTGGCCGAGGTCTTTGCACGCGCCGGGAGCGCGGACATGGCGAGGAACCTCGTCGAGGACATGCGGACGCACTTCGATGCCTCCGACCTGAAGCGTCTGAAATCACAGCTGCTGATCGTAGAAGGCGAGATCGCGCTGGCGGAGGGACGACCCGAAGCGGCGATCGAGAGGTTCAATCTCGCCTTCCAGGACTCCTGCCACATCTGCCCGCTTCCCGGGCTCGCGCTCGCGTACGAGGCGCTGGGCGAACGGGACTCGACGATCGCGGCATTCACCCGATACGTCGAGACGCCGTATGCGGACCGCTTCCTCGTCTACTCGTATCCGTTGGGTCAGGCCCTGGCGCCTGCGCACGAGCGCCTCGGCGAGTTGCATGACGAGGCCGGGAACCTGAACGCGGCCGCGCAGCACTATGCCCGGTTCGTCGAACTGTGGGCCGGGGCGGACGAGGAACTCCAACCCCGGGTACGGGCGGCGCAGGCCCGGGTGGACAGTATCGTGAGCGCGCGCGGCTGAGCCGGCCTCGGCTGGGCTAGTCCAGTGCCTCGACCAGAGCCAGTGTGACCCGATAGTCCTCTGGCCTGATTCCGCCGGGTACCTCGGGGTACGGACTCAGCTCGATCAATGTGAGTTCGTACGAGTCCAGGACGATAGCCTTCGCCCCCCCGAGCGTGTGCAGCGTGTGCTCCACAGCGTCGCCGGTCCGGGGGATGACCTCAAGGACAACCGCACCGTCGCCCGCCCAGACACATTGGAGACGGAGCGGGCAGCGCGAGTCTGCCACCACCCCCTGAAAGCGAACGTGACCAAGGGCACCCAGGGCCACGCCCTCCCCCGGTGCAAGCGTGAAGGACTCTCCCGTCTCGGGAGCCGAAATGTCGCCCTCGCAGGCAGCTACTGCCCACAGGGCAAAGAGGCTCAACGGTATGACCGCTGCTCGACACACTGCCAGGATCTCCGAAGGGTGAAACAGCAATGAAGACTGCCCGGTCAGAATATACAACCGGCACACCGGGATCGTTCCCACGAAGTGCGCTCGGACGGGGGCCGGCAGGGCTGTCTTCGGCTCCCTCCCGTCCGGCGCAGAACATGCGTGCCTGGGGTTCGTAGGCCATTCCAGGAGACGCGCCATGCAGACACGATTCGAGGGCGAGTATCTCAGTCCGACAGGCCGAACACTGGCTTTGATAGCGGTTCTCGCCGCATTCGTCGTTCTGGCGGAAGTCAGTATATGGGCTACGTTTACAGAGCTTACCGTGTGGGAGGAAGCGTTGGCCAGCAATGTGCTGGTCGCCCATGAGGGATCTGCCAGCGCATACCGAATAGCCCTGGCCGACGGTTTCTTACTTTTTTTCTTTTCAGCGTCGGCTTTGCTGTTTGTTCGCTGGCTGAGCCGCACGGCTCGCAATGCCCGAGCCCTCGGAGCGATAGGAATGCGATTTGGGCCCCGTGCAGCCGTTGGCTGGTGGTTCGTGCCGGTGTTCCATCTCTGGAAACCCTTACAGGTACTGAGGGAATTGTTCCAGGCCTCTAACCCCAAGTACATGGACAACTGGAAACAGGCACCCGTTCCGCGCCTGCTGTCGCTGTGGTGGGCTTTGTGGGTGGTGTTTCAGGTGACGGTGTCGCTTTCTCTGCTGGCCGATCTCTGGGCCACTACTCCGGACCAGCACTATATGGCAGCATGGGGCTCAGCGTTCGTAGGCGTCTTCGCGGCGCCCCTCGGTGTCGCCGCGGCGATAGGATCCTGGCGGCTGCGGACTCTGCAGCGCGCCCGGGCCCGGTGCACGGCTCCAATGCGGGTGCGCCAACCATGGCCCACTCGCTCGTCAGGCGACCCGGCGTTGCTGAAAGGGTAACCTCTGTGGCGGCCTGAATCGTCCTGCGATGCCCGCTACTCCGCCGAAGGCACCAGAACGCCGTCGATCACGTGCACCCACCCGTTCGATGCCCGCACCGAACCGAGCACCTTCGCCTCCCCGATCCACATCTCCCCATCCTTCAACGTGATCGTCTCGTGCCCGCCGTCTACCATCCACAACGACTGGCCGTCCTTGAAGTAGTCGGTGGGAAGGGCCGATGTCGTGACGTGATGGTGAAGAACCTTGCGCAACGTCGACCTGTTCTCCGGCTTGAGCAGGTCATCGACCGTCCCTGCCGGGAGCTTGTCGAACGCCGCGTTCGTCGGGGCGAAGACCGTGAACGGGCCCGGATTCGCGAGCACGTCCACGAGGTCCGCCGCCTGCACGGCTGCCACGAGCGTCGTGTGGTCCGCCGAGCCGACGGCGACCTTCACGATGTCGGGCTGCGAGGTGTCGTCCGCGATGGAGGCCATGCCGGCGGCCGATTCCTCCGGAGCACCCTGGTCGGCCTGTTCAGCGGGAGTGCACGCGAAGATGGCCGTGATCGCGGCAAGAGCAAATACACCAATGCGAGACATGGAGAACTCCTCCGGGTTTCGTTTTCTGTCAGACAGAGGCTGCTGATCAGTCCAGATATATCGTCACGAGGCGCACGCGCAATGGGAAACCCGGCAACCCCGCCGCGCCGCGCGACGCACAACGGACAACTGCGCCTCCGTGGCGAAGCCGTCGAATCCGGGGATGCCCGAAGCTCACATCCGATGTCAGCCGACGGCGAGCCCCAGGTACCACGGCCAGATGAGCAACGCCAACAGCGCCTTCCCGAACGACAACTGGGCGAGAGCGACGGTGAACAGCCAACCGATGTACCACAGGCCGCCGTAGCCGTGCTCCACTTTGATCGTTTTCGTATCTGACATGACCTGCTCCTCCTGAATGCGGATTCCAACGGAGACTGTGCGACGAATATGCAACCTACGGTCTGCCGATGTGAACTCGAATGCCGCACGGCATCCGTCCGGGGCCCGGTCCGCGAGTTGCCCCCCGACACACGTCTCCCCGATCTTCCTGCCATGACCATGCGAAGACAGATGGCCATCGGCTGCCTTTCGCTTGCCGCCGCATGCCTGCTTGTTCATCCGCAAGCCGCGCGCGGTCAGGACCCGGACGGCGTTACCTACTGGCTGGATATCGACTGCGCTCACCGAGGGACCCTGAACGAGGGTACGCGGAGCCTCTATTCGATCACTGGAATATCGGACGACGGAGAGGAGTATTCCTTCCTCTCGGAAGACGCGGACGAGCGAAGGCTGAGAGAGCAGGATTGTCTGGCTGGTGTGGCTCCGTTCACCGTGTCGCTGCCGGGTGCCGTGAGATTGAGATACGTTCGGATCGAACTGCTGAACGGCCAAT
>JAOTWC010000133.1 GCA_029863105.1 Gemmatimonadota bacterium
AGAAGGTCTTCAGGGTGGCTCCGACGACGCGGGCCCCGCGTTCCACGAGGATGGCCGCCGCGACACTTGAATCGACGCCTCCCGACATCGCGACGAGAATCGCACGGTCCATGGTCAGTTCGCGAATGCGGCACGAGACCGGGCTACCGCAGCGATTACGGCATCGCCCGCGATGCGCACGTCTTCGTCCGACGTATCCGGTCCGAAGCTGAGCCGAACGACAGAGTAGTCTTCTTCCTTCCCGACGCCCATGGCACGGAGGACATGCGATCCCGAAGTCGACCCGCTGCTGCAGGCGGACCCGCTGCTGACCGCGACCCCGGCCATATCGAGGGCGACGAGAAGGGTCGCCTGGTCGCTCCCGGGGATTCCGACACTCAGCAGGTTTGGAAGCCTCCGCGTCGCACCGCCGGCATGAACGACGATTGACGGAATGTCGGCGCAAAGTCTCCGTTCGAGCGCATTGCGCATCGCGACGAAGTGCGGGATGTGGCTGTCCCGCTCGCTGACGCACATTTGCACAGCTTTCCCGAACCCTACCGCGCCGATCGGATTCTGAGTTCCGGGCCAGACTCCACGCTCCTGCGTACCTCCGTAGATCAGCGGTTCGAGCCCTGTACCGCGCCTGCAGACGAGCAGTCCGATTCCCACTGGGCCACCAAGCTTATGAGCCGTTGCCGTGAGCAGGTCGACGGGTGCCGTCTCGCGCCGCATGTCCAGCTTGCCGAACCCCTGCACGGCGTCCGAGTGAAACAAGGCTCCGTAGCGATGAGCAATTTCGACCAGTTCTGGAATCTGCTGAATCGTCCCGACCTCATTGTTGGCCCACATGATGGACACGAGCGTGGGGCGCCCCCGGTCCGCAGACAGCACGGCGTCCAGCGAACCAGGATCGACCTGCCCGTGCTCGTCGACCGGGAGGATCTCGAGGTCCGCCCCCTCCCGAGCCGCCTGGTGCGCCGCCTGGAGCACGGCCTTGTGCTCGATGGCGGTGGTGACGAGCAGGGGTTTCTCAGCCAGTCGCCGTCGAGCGAATCCGAGGATCGCCACATTGTTGGACGCCGTACCGCCCGCGGTGAAAAAGACCTCTCCACGCAAAGCTCCGACCGCTGTCGCGATGTCGGCGCGCGCCTGCTCCAGAGTTTCCTGAGCGTTGCGACCGCACGCGTGCATGGACGCGGCGTTGAACCCCGCCGTGTCTACGACGTCCGCCATCGCCTGCCAGACCTCGGGCCTGAGGGGCGAGGAAGCCGCGTGATCGAGATAGATCATATTGTCCATCTACCGACATGCTCCCGGTGGATCTGCAGTCAGAATGTCGACACCCCCAACTGGACCAGGTCATCGACCTCCATCGTCTCCTCGGTGAAAAACGGTTCGCCGAATCCGCGGCGGATCAAGGATCCATAATGTCGGTTCTGTGCCTCGATCAACCCATACAGTGGCTGGCCGGTCGGAAACGCCTCTCCGGCCTTGACGGCATCGTCGAACTGGGACGCGAAGCACCTGATCGCGCTCATTTTGCGTTCGAACTGCGCCTCGATGTCGACGACGAAGGTGGGCTTCACGGCGTCTTCTCGAAAGCTCATCGCGTAAACGACCTTGGTCGGCCTGTGCGGCATGCCCGGTCCGAAGCGCGCGAGTCCTGCCAGAAAACACGCGTCGCGCGCCAGCTCCGAGCCCAGTCGGTGGTCGGGATGGCGACCGCGCGGGAAGGGCAGGATCACGATCCGCGGTCTCAGGTCACGCAGGATCGACACCAGCGCCTCGCGGTTTTCCGCAGAATTGCAGATCGCGGCATCGGGAAGACCTGCGTTGTGCCTCTGCTCGACGCCCATGATGGACGCCGCCTGCGCCGCCTCCACCGCTCGTATCTCCGCCGAGCCTCTGGACCCCATCTCGCCCGCCGTCAGATCCAGGATGCCCGTCCGATACCCCTGGTCGGCGCACTTGATGAGAGTCCCGGCACACGTGAGTTCGACATCATCCGGATGGCTGCCGATCGCCAGCACATCGAGGCCGGTATCAGCCATAATCAGCCCTCCGGGCTATGGGGATCACTCGTATCTCAGGGCCTCGACCGGGTCCTTGGCGGCGCCACGTGCCGCCGGATACAAACCGAAGCCGACGCCGGTCAGCACGGATGCGATCAGCGCGATCGTCACGGCCCACAGCGGCACGGACGCCGGAACGGGTGTCAGCTCCTGGACAATCCAAGCGACTCCTCCGCCAAACAACAGGCCGATGGCGCCGCCCACGGCGGTAAGTGTGGAGGCCTCCACGAGGAACTGCAACAGCAGATCCCGTCGTCGCGCGCCCATCGCCTTACGCAGACCGATCTCGCGCGTTCGCTCGGTGACGGAGATCATCATGATGCCGACTACGCCGATACCACCGACCATCAGGCCTACGCCGGACAGGGCGATCATCACGGCGAAAAAGACGCCGGTCAGTTGATTCCAGAAGTCAAGCACCTGGTCCTGCGTTACGAGGTCGAAGTTGTCGGGATCCCCCGGCCCCAGTCCCCGAATCTGTCGCATCCGACCCCTCACGGCGTCCAGCGCCTCATCAAGGGTCACGTCTTCGCGAGGTACGATCGTGTAAGCCAGCATCCGATCCCAGAACGGCAGATACTTGTCTGCGGCTGAAAAGGGGATCAGCACATAATGAGAAGCAAGTCCCGAAAACAGGTCATCCGGCGGCTCGAAGATGCCGATCGTCCGAAACACGGCCTGGCGTCGGCCGGGCCGACCGATGCGGACGCTCTGGAGAAGCGGATCGCGACCTTGCCAGAGGTCCTCGGCCACCTCCGGATCGATCACGGCCACGGGCGTACGCCGATCGTCCTCGACTTCGGAAAAGAACCGGCCGTCCGTGATGTCGCCGCCGGTCATCTCGATGTACCTGGCGGTCACGGCCAATAACGAAATCCTTACGTCCTCTCCGTCAGCCTTCGCATGAAACCCGTCCTGGCTGAGGTCGACCATCGAGGCGGCATATTCGATCTCCGGCAGCCGTTCCAGTTCTTCTGCCCAGCGCGGATCGAGGGGCGGGTTCTTCATGAACGCGCTTTCCTCGTCGCTCATGTCGTCGAACCCTGTCTGCATGGCGTGCACGGCGTAGAACGTGTTCGGTCCGGCTGCCGCGATGACTTCCTCGAAACTGGAGTTCACACCCTCCACAACGGCCGCCATCACCATGACGACTACGACACCGATCGCTACCCCGAGGATGGTCAGGCCACTACGAACCTTGTTCGCGAACAGCGAATCCGTCGCTACACGGACGCCTTCGCGGAGAGTGGGAAGAAGACCCATCCCATGATCCCTACTCACTTCGCAACGCCACGATAGGGTCCTGCATTGCCGCCTTCCAGGCCGGGTAAATGCCCGAGGCGATTCCAACGACGAGGCCTACGAGCAGCGCCACTACGATGGCCCACAACGGCACCGCGGCCGGCAGGGGAGAGATGCGGTCTACGAGGAATCCCAGCCCGATGCCGAGAAGAATGCCAATCGCCGCCCCGAGGATCGAGAGCGTCGACGCCTCGGCGAGAAACTGAAGCAGGATATCCTGCTTTCGTGCGCCGATTGCCTTCCTTACGCCGATTTCCTTCACGCGTCCCGCTACCGAAAGAAGCATGATGTTCATGATCACGATCCCGCCCACGACCAGCGACACGCCGACGATGCTTGGAATAGCGGCGAACAGAACTCGCGTAATCGAGCGCCACGTGCCCAGAATGTCGTCCGAGGTTTCGAAATGAAACGTGTTTTCCTCACCCGGCCGGAGCTTCCGGTCCGAACGAAGGGCGGCCTCCGTGGCCAGCTTGGCGGCCTCGAAATCCTCCGTGGTCCGCATCTTGATGCTGATGGCGTCCACTTCGTTCTTGCTCCGCGAGAAGCCCTGTCGGTACGTCGCAAACGGGATGAGGATCGCGGCGTCCCGGAAATTCCCGAGCATTCCCCCTTGCTCCTCGAACGTCCCGACGACAACGAACCGGTGCGCTCCGAGCCGCACTTCCTTCCCGAGCGGGGACTCGTTCGGGAACAGGCTCTCGACGATGGCGGATCCGATCACGGCATTCCGCAGGCCCCGCCGTTCGTCCAGCTCGGTGAGACCGCGTCCGGACTCAACGTCCCACCCTTGCAGCTCCGCATAATCGGGTGAACCGCCGACGAGCCTGACGTTGGTCCGCCGCTCGTCGCCTCGGCGGACTTCGTCGAGCCCACGGTCCTCGTAGAACGACATCAGCCAGGCTTCGGGGACCGCCCGCCGGACGACCTCTACATCATGCAGCGTGAGCTCGGGGTTGCGGGCCTGCCTGCGACGCGCTTCATCGGATTCTGCGCCCGTAACCACCCGCCGCCTGCGCACGACCGTGAACGTGTTGACTCCGGCGAGCGTTCCGGCCACGTCCTCCTGGACGTACCGGTTCATGCCCTCGACGACGGTGATCACGGCGATGAGGAAGGTGACTCCAATCACCACGCCAAGGAGGGTGAACGCAGACTTGAGCTTATGCGCCCACACCTGCTGGAGAGCGAGGACGACGCCTTCGAGAGGCTTCACGACGGATCAGGCCGCCCCGAAGGGCCGATGCTCGAGCTTCGCGTCGTGTGATTCAATCATCCCGTCCCGCAGGGTGATCACGCGTTCCGCGCGCTCCGAGATGTCCGGCTCATGGGTGACCATGATGATCGTCTGACCGTCCCGGTGGAGCTCGTCGAACACGTTCATGATATCGGATGATGTGACGGAATCCAGATTTCCCGTCGGCTCGTCCGCCAGCAGGATCGACGGTTCGTTCACGAGTGCCCGCGCGATGGCGACGCGCTGTCGCTGACCGCCCGACAACTCGTTCGGCTTGTGATCCATGCGGTCCGCGAGCCCTGTCCGCTCGAGCGCTTCGCGAGCCCGCCGACCACGCTCTTTGGCCGAGATGCCCGCATATATCAAAGGAAGCTCCACGTTGTGCAGGGCGGTGGCCCGGGGAAGCAGATTGAATGTCTGGAACACGAAGCCG
>JAOTWC010000134.1 GCA_029863105.1 Gemmatimonadota bacterium
GGGCCAGAATTGCGAGAGAAGCGATGGCCTGCCCGCCGCGCTGGCCCAGCGTGTCGATAACCGGCTTGACGCGGACGCGCAGTTCCAGCGGTATGGGCACCCAGAACAGTTCGGCGCCGGTGCGGAACAGTGAGTGGCGGAGACCTCCGTCCGCCCCCTTGAGCAGCAGAGCGAAGACCAGGGTGCCCCCGAATGAGACCCCCAGCGAGCCGACGACCAGCAGCGCAGGAACGATCGCGACGGCGCGATTGACGCCGAGTCGCCGAATCAACCACGACACGCCCGCGACCTGGACGAGCAGAGACAGGACGTTCAACCCGAGGTAGAACGTGGCGAAGAATTCGCCCAGCTGATCGGGCGGTATCGAACGGTCGACGGCTGTCTTGAATACGAAATCCACGAGGGTGAAGGTGATCGTGGAGGCGATGATCAGACTGCCGACCCGACGCAAATACGGCCGCGACCAGATCAGGAGCGCCACCTTCGTGAGCTGCCGGGCCGAACCGATTCCATGTACGCGGGGCAAGCGACCCATCCGCCGGTGGTCGAGCAGCCTGGGAGCGGGAGCGTTCAGGAGGAAAACAATCGCGGCGACCAGAACCAGTGTCGAGGCCGAAAACCACCCGGTCAGCAGGCGGGCAAGCGCCGACCCCAGAATCGACCCGAGCACGCTGCCGACCCCGACGAAAGCGTATATTCGTTTCGCCTGCGTGGCGGTAAACAGCATTCCGAGCAGGGTCCAGAATCGTACTACGACCAGAGTCGCGAGCACGCCTGTCCAGACGTACAGCGCGTAGACACTCCAGGTCAGCGGCGAATGCAGGGCCACCCACAGGGCGCCGGTGACAAGGCTGGCAGCGACGAGCCAGACCGACAGCTCGTTTCGCGAAGACCAGCGTTTCAGCAACCGGCCCTGGTACTCCGCCGCCAGGAGAGCAATCACCGCTATCGCAAGGTAGACCCACGGAAGTCGCGAGGCCGGGAGCCGACCGAGAAACAGCGCGTCCCGCGCGGTTTCCAGGAGCGCGTGCCCCGTCGTGAACCCGAACAGCGTGAAGAACGCCCCGGCCGCGACCGTGCGTTCGGCGGGCCGCACGCGGCCCATCACTCGAGACAGGCGACCTTTTGCGATCAGTTGTTTCGTCTCCCGCGGGGGGGGAACGCCGGCATTGCATCGGATCACGGAACAAGAGAGCGTGCGTGATTGTAATTACTTCCTGCTGCGGAACCAGAGGCCGGCCGCGCGACGGCGGGTACGGTTCGCTCCCCTCGAAGGAAGACTCGATGGTACGCTCAGTGTGTGGCTCGCGAAGAAGACACGCCGCAATCGTGCTCGCGCTTTCGGTTGCGGCGATTACCGCGCCCGGCCGGGCCCCCGCCCAGTCCCACCTGCCGGAACTGACCCCTGAACAGGTGCGGTTCGCGGTCGCGATGGTGGATTCGTTCAAGAATGACGTGCGGGGCCCCTACCTGAGAATCCGATGGTTCTGCAACGACGGCACGGTTCAGCTCCCGCAGCCCGAGGCCTGCAGCGAGCGCGGAGGAGGAAACCAGCACGCCGAGTTGAAGCCGGCGACGCGCCGTCTGGGTTCGCTCGGGCTCAACTTCGGAACGATCCTGACCGGCACACCAGTCGAAGAACTGTTCGACGAGGCTCACGCCAACGATCGGCTGAAACAGCTCGTTCTGGAGAACTACCTGATAGAAACCGATGACGGATGGGTGCTCCGCAGGGCGCGATTTTACCGCGGAGCCCGGCAGGCTGAGGACGAGGAGGCTGCAGGGACCCTCCTGCTGGAGTCGATACTGACTCGCAGCGACTGGTTGCGCGACAATTACTGGCTTGCCAACAGGCTCGTTGCCCAGGTGCCGCACATCGGAGCCGGCGGGGACCAGCTGGTACACAGGATACGTAACCTCGCAAGCGAGGTCGCCGAACTCGAACCGGCTTTCCTTCCAGCTCGGATCAAGATCCACTCGTTCCCATCGCGGGAAGATCTCGCCGCCGTAGACAGTTTTCTTTCTCGCACCAACCTGACGCCGCGAAGCCGGACAAAACTGAACGAATTGCGCGCAGCTCTCGTCGAACAGTATGACGCGGCGGGGCGAGCCGACCGGGTGGTCGCACTCGGCCGCGCGGCTCGCCTCGGAGACTTGGAGGCCAAGCTGGCGGCGGCGCAGGAGCAGATTCTCGCCGGTCGATACAGGACTGCCCTCGAAGGAATCGCGGAAGTCAGTTCCGGCGTGCGGCAAGCGATCCTGTCTGGCTCCGATCGTCGGCTCAGGCTCCGTAGAATGGACCTGAACCTGGCACTGCAGGAACAGGGGATGATGCTCGCGCAGCGTCTCCTCGTAGCGGATCCACCGAGATCGAGGGCACAACGGCTGCGGGAGCTGGTCGCTCACCTTGAAATCGCTCGTGCGGGCGGCTTCCTGTCGGACCGGGAGTTCGTGGCTGTCGCAGACGCGATCGGCGGTCTGGCGGAAAGCCCGGAGGTCGAGGCGCTGGAGTATCGAGGGGAAGTTGCGTACGTAACGCGTGCCCTGGACTGGGCCGTCGGGACGGTGCGCAGCGCCACGACTCCGGCACTCCAGAGATTCACGGCCGTCGAGCCGCGGACACTTGGATTTCTGGATGCAATCGTCAGAGGATCGATCCTGCTGCCGCTGTCGGCGGAACTCTCGAAACTCTCGGAAGATTCGGACGCCCAACTGGAGTCGGCGCACGACCTGTTCGGGCGCGAGCCGGGACCGGGGGTGCGCGGGCTCAACCCCGGCGTCGCCCGCGGGCGACTCGAGTTTCTCGACGAGGCGCATCCCGAGGAGATCGATCGGGGTACCATCTACCTCGTGCCCGAGACGATCCCGGAGCTGAGACCGGTCGCGGGGGTTCTCACGCTCGATGCGGGCAACCTTCTGTCACACGTCCAGCTGCTGGCGCGCAATCTTGCGATTCCCAACGCGGCGATTCCCGCGCGGGTCAAGCCTCTCCTGGACAGTGGGCGCGGCGAGTACGTCTTTTACGCCGTATCGCCGCTCGGTCGGGTAGTTCTCAAGGACACTGCCTCCATGAGCCCGGCCGAACGGGACCTGGTGGAGGTCCGACAGGAGACGCGGCCGGAACGCGTCATCCTCGACACCTCGAAGCTTCGGTTGGAAGTCGACCAGCCGATTCAGCTCGCCAACCTGCGCGCTCATGATTCGGGCGTTCTCGTGGGACCCAAAGCGGCGAATCTCGGACAGCTCGCGGTACAGTTTCGGGATCGAGTGTCCGCCGGGATGGCGCTGCCGTTCGGTATGTTCCTGAGGCATGTCGACCGACCCTATCAATCCGAGCGCACAGTTCCAGAAGATCTTGCGGCGGCATACAGCGCTGCGGACAGCATGACCGCGGCCGGGGCGAGCGAACAGGAAATCGATCAGCACATGTTCCGGGCGCTCGAACAGGTGCGAAACGCGATTCTTGCGCTGGAGTGGATCCCGGAAATGAGGGATTCCGTGGTGCATGCGATGGATGTTGCCTTCGGCGGAGATCTCTCGGCGGGGATCTTCGTGCGCAGCGACACCAACGTCGAGGACCTTCCGCAGTTTTCGGGCGCCGGTCTGAATCTGACGGTCCCGAACCAGCGGACGATCGAAGACATCCTCGCTTCGATCAAACGCGTTTGGACGTCGCCGTTCGCCGAGCGCGCGTACCTGTGGCGAAAGCAAGTGCTGATTGATCAGGGACGGGTCTATCCTTCGGTGCTCCTGCTCAGGAGCGTAGCCTCCCAGAAATCCGGAGTCCTGATTTCATCCGGGCTGCAGCACGGGAGCCCGGAGGATATGACCATCGCGACCGCGGAGGGCGTGGGGGGTGCGGTGGACGGCGGGGAAGCGGAGATGGTGATCGTCCGTCCGAACCACGCCGTCCGCCTTCTGAGCCAGGCTCGAGCCCCGACGAGGCGTGTGCTTGCGAAGGACGGAGGTGCATACCTGGCACCGTCGCGCAAACCAGAAACTCTGCTCGCTCCGGAAGAAATTGCCCAGCTACTGGACATTGTCGCGTCGTGGAAAGCCAGCGTGACAGAAGACGAGGCCGGCCGGGTTTGGGACTTCGAGTTCGGCGTGGTCGACGGACACGTGTGGCTTTTCCAGGTTCGGCCGTTCGTTCGCTTCCGCAGCTTCGACTTGCTTCAGCGACTCTCGGTGCTTGATCGCGACGCTGAGCGGAATGCGGAACGGCTGATCAATCTCACGGAGGCTTTCTGATGAGAGGTTCGCGTTTCCGGCTGGCATGGGTCATTGCGCTGGGACTTCTGATACCGGCGGTCGCATGGGCACCGAGGGCGTATCCGCTGGATGGCTGGGAATACACCGGCATTCGGCGCCTGCAGGCCTATCAGATGATGCTGGACGGGCGCATCGCCGGCGGTTTCCGGCTGCCCCCCGGGGCGCTGCTTCCGACCTCGGCGATGCAGTTGCGTCTGGCCACGACCGGCGTGGATTTCGACGTCGAAGCCAGGGATCCGGCACTACAGGCCGGACTCGAGAGGATCCTTGCCGGCAGGAATCCGTCGTACCGGATCGCGCTGCTGGACATCACGGATCCGGAGCACCCGCGATACGCGGCGATGCGGGAGCACGAAGGCTACTACCCCGGCAGCGTAGGCAAGCTGCTCGTCGCCACGGCCCTGTTCGACCAGCTTGCCAGGTTGTACCCGGACGACATCGACGCACGCGCCAGGGTCCTTAGAGAAACGAGGATCGCGGCGGACGAGTTTGCCATGCCGAACAGCCACGCCGTGCCCGTCGTCGCGGACGACTTCAGGTCCGTGGTCCATCGGTCGGTCAGAATAGGAGACGTGTTTTCTCTGTGGGAATGGGTCGACCACGCCCTGTCGCCAAGTTCCAACGCCGCCGGCTCGATGGTCTGGAAGCAGGTCCTGCTTCTGGAGGAATTCGGCACCGCCTACCCGCCGACGCCGCAGCAGGAAGCCGAATTTCTTCGCAACACGCCTCCCGCGGAGCTTGCCGCT